>DASTBN010000252.1:0-3561 GCA_035712045.1 Pseudonocardiaceae bacterium | reverse complement strand
CTCCAGAGTCCGCTCGGCGGCCCCGCTGGCCGGGTCCCAGATCCGCACCGTGCCATCGGCGCCAGCGGAGGCGAGCAGCTCCCGGCCCGCCACCCGCACCACGCACACCCCCCACACCCGGTTGGTGTGACCCTGCAGAGTCCGCTCGGTGCTCCCGGTGGCCGGGTCCCAGATCCGCAGCGTGTCATCGTCGCTGGCGGAGGCGAGCAGCTCCCGGGCCCCGACTCGCAGCGCGCACACCGCGTTCACCCCGCGGGTGTGGCCCTCCAGGATCCGCTCGGCGGCCCCGCTGGCCGGGTCCCAGATCCGCACCGTGCCATCGGCGCCAGCGGAGGCGAGCAGCTCCCGGCCCGCCACCCGCACCGCACACACCCCCCACACCTCGCCGGTGTGACCCTCTAGAACCGTTCGCTCGACTCTGCGCGGCGTGGTCCCCCACAGACCCCGGTAGGGAGCGGCTTCGCAGTAGTGACGAAACGTAGTGCCCAGATCGTCGAGTGCCTCTGTCACGCTCAGCATCGCCAGCCGTTCCGGTGGTCCGGCTGGTATGGACCGTGGGGTCAACCGCAGCACGCGGGCCTGCTCCGAACTCGCGGCCATGCGGGTGTGATCGGCAGCCGGGATCAGGCGGCGGAGATCAGCATGCAGCACGTAGTCGATGTCGGCGAGCAGATCGTCGATCATCCCGGCGCGCACCGCATGTCCCGGCAGGGATCGAAACAAGTAGGTGGGCGCGTGGCCCCACCCGATTCGAGCACCATGGCCTGTAAATATCCTGGTGAGAGTCCTTTCATCGTGCTCCGATAAGATCGACCTCCCCCGCTCCGCATATAGGGCATCGCTTAGCGCCTGGTGGAACAACCGGAACGCGCCAGCGGCTGACTCGTCGGTGGATTCGATAAGGAAATTCGCCGCTGAACCCCGAGTAAATCTGGTGAGTTGCTCGGCGCTGATCTCTGCGCCGGTCAATGCTCGGACGGCGAGCTGCCAGAGTTGGGCGGGCAGGCCGGGCGCCTCGGCGAAGGCCAGCGCCGTCAACACTTCCCGGGCCGACACCTCCCCTACTGGGGCAAGTCGGTCCAGGAAGGTGCCGAGCGTCGACTCGACGCTCGGGGTGAATGAGATCGCCGCCGGGCTGATCGCGGTCTCGTCGTAGAGACCGTGGGTCCGCGCGACCAGCCCCGCGATCAGGAAGTTTCGCCCGGCCAGTTTCGCGATCCGGGCGGCTACGGGCGCCGCGACGTCGTCGGGCTGGTAGGGGTTGCCGGGGCGTTCGTCACCGCGCAGCTGCAGGGTGGCGTGCGCGTAGGCGGTGAGGTCCTCGAGGGCGAAGTATCGGGTGTCATCGAGGTCGACGGTGGTGCGGGCCGGTCCGAAGATCCGCAGCAGGTCCCCAGCACCATCGCTGCGTCTTGTGCCCACCATCACCTGTGCGCTCACATCGGCGCACCTCGCCGCGATCGGTAGCACAATCCCAGTGATGATGAGCCGGGCCTGCGTGGGATCGCTGGCCTCATCCAGAGCGTCGATAATAAGGTTGAACCGCCGCCCTGTCCCGGCCAGCGCCTCCCGCAGCCCGGCCAGGAGGTCATCCACGCGGTCGGGCAGTGGCGCGGACGCCGCGCGGGCGATCTCCATCGCCACGTCCAGGGCGGTCTTGCCCTTGGCGTGCACCGCGCACGCCACCGACCCGGCACTGGCTAGCGGAGCGTCGTCATCGGGTGGCAGCGTCGTCCGTGTCCCGGCGTCCGCCGTGGTGACGATCCGCCCAAGCACTGCGGATTTCCCCACCCCCGGTGAACCGGTCACCACCAATGCCTTGCGATCCGGCACCGCGCGGTCCAGCCAGGACACGATCTCACTCAGCGCAGCACGTCGGCCCCGGAAGCGGTGCCCCCGTTCGGAGGCCACCGACACCCTGCGGGCCCTTGGCCGCCAGTGCCGGTCAGCCTCCCGGTCCGCCCCGAGGATCCAGCCCCAGGCGGCCTGGGCGATCTCATCGCTGGCCGCCAGCGTCCACCGGGCCAGGATACTGATCTTCTCCGCAGGCAGATAACCGTCCGCCTGATGCAGGGTGATCGCCCGGGCATCGCCGCGATCGTTGGCCTGCCCGACGATGCCGACCACAGCGCCGTAATCCGGGCACCACAGCCCGCCACCGCTGAAGCCGGGTTCGACGGGATACCGTGAGCTGGTGTCCAGCCGCACCCAGCCATACCCCAGCAACGCGCCCACCGTCCCGATCGCTTCATTACCTTCGGGATCTTGGTTGGCGAATCCGAAGGCCCACCATGCCCGGTCCCGCAGATCGGCCGGTTTCGGGCACCGTAACGGTGCCGGTTCCACCCCCGCTGGGATCGGCTCGTCCAGCTCTACCACGGCCAGATCAGCCCTCGGATGCGCGGCACGCCGGACGTGGACCGCGCGTCGCCGACCAGCGCCGGGGTCCTCGGACATCGGGAAGGCCACCCACAACTCACCGGCACTGACCTTGACGACGTGAGCGGAGGTCAACACCCGGCACGTATCGACCACCACGGCGGTTCCCAGCGGAGCGAAGTCCTCCGCCGAGGCATGGATCGCCGCGACCCAGCTCACGGACGAGGGCACGGCATCGGGCATCAAGGGCCTCGGCTCAGGTCACGGCGTCGGGTTCCGGCGTCCAGGTCATCGTGATGTCGAAATTGCCTTCGGTGGCGGCCTTGGCGATGAGCCAGTTCGCGGTACCGCTCACCTTGATCCCGAACTTGACCTCGATCTTATCCGGCGCGGCCTCCCGCACCTTCGCCAGCACGGCCCGCGCACCCTCCACCGCCGGGGCCACCGCATCCCGGATCCGGCCTGCGATCTCATCCGGACCCGCCGGCCGGAAACCCGCTCCCGGCTCGATCTCGAAACGCACCACCGTCCCGTCATCGAGCGCATAACTGACCACCGCAGCCACCGATACCCCTTCCTGACCAACCGGCCGCTGCCGGGACTGTACGGTAGCGGGCCTCACTGCCGTCCCCGATCTTGCGAATTCGCTTCACTGCCAGCGCAGCGTGAACTTCGGATCTCCAGACTCTTTCCCCGGTTCACGGATCTCCAGCTCGTAGTCACCGATCCAGCTCTCTCCACGGTCGGTGCCGCCGGGTTGCTCCATTCTGGCGATGGCGAGCAGGTGCGGGCGGAACGAGTCGGGTTTGTTGATGTCCTCGCACACATGCCGGACTGGGTAGCGGCGACCGTCGGGTCCGCGAGCAGTAATCGCCCACAGTTGCGGCGCGGGTGTTGCCATCTCCCCGCTGTTGTCGTTCGGAGCGCGACCATCGGGCGTCGTGCGCTCGTGTTGCGGAACTGCCTCGCGAGCATGCCCCTGGATCTCCTCCGCTTCGACCGGCGGCCGCTGGATGACGATGGCCCGGCGACCCCGGCTGACCTCGACCAGCCCCTCACTGCTCAGGAGCGCGGTCACTCGGTGGGCTGTGCTCGCAGCGATACCGTGCTGCTCGGCGAGCTGTTTGTGCGTCGGCAACGCTGAACCAATGGGCAGCTCACCCGACGCGATCTGAGCCCGCA
>DASTBN010000251.1:0-3942 GCA_035712045.1 Pseudonocardiaceae bacterium | reverse complement strand
GCGGCGTTCCCGCTGTGACGGGGAACGCCATGCCGGAAAGCGTCTCGGCGTTCACCAGCCCGCACATATCCTTGTTCGTGACCTCCCGGGCGGGGCCCGCCGACGCCGATGACGATTCCTGTGCGGCCGCGGGTGCGCCTGGGGCGGTCCCTGGTTGATGCGAGCAGCTCGCGGCGAGCACAATCACCGCGCCCGCCAGCGGGAGCACGCCCGCCCGGCCGATCACCGTGCCCGCCCGTCGTAAATGCTCCCGACGAACCACTCGCCGTCATCACCGCTGGGTGCGCGCTGGCCAGGGGAGGCGCCAGAGGGCTGGTGCGCCGCGAGGACGTCCTCGAGCAGGTAACCCTCCTCGAACTGGCGGTAGGCGCCCGCGATCGTCCCCAGACCCGCCCCGAGTGCCGCGCGCACGCCAGGATCGTCCATCCGGTGGCCGTCAGCGATCTCACGCCAGGTGAACTCGCCCGCGTCGATGCGCCGCTGCAGCTCACGCATCTCGCAGGACGCGTCCCCGGCTCGCGCGGCCTCCTCGATCCGGCGGAGGTCGTCCTCGCTCAGCGGTGGCGTCGGGGAGATGCGCAGGGACCGCGCCTTGGCGATCGCCGCGTCGGCTTGTACCGCGACCTCATCCAGCCGTGCCTCGGCCTGCTCAACCGCAGTGGTGCGCCACGTGTCTTCCGGTCCGCTCATGTCCATCCCCTTCCCAATGGTGCTTGGCCTCCCCGAGGGCGTGGCGGCCTTCGTTCACGTGTTCCCCGATCGCGGTCCGGTTTTCCTGGATCGCGTGCGCGTTCTCCCGGACCTCGGAGGCGTCCTTGTGGAGTCCCTTGCCGAGCCTCGCGAGATCATTCAGGTTCCGCACGTCCTTGATCGACTCAATGTCATGCCTGATGTCACCCAGCGCGTGGATCAGGCCCTCCACGGCCGCGATGGTCGCTTTGACCGCCTCGTAGATCCCCATGATCGCCTGATAGATCTGGTACGCGTCCCAGACCAGCTTGATCGCGCGAGCTTCCCCCACGACCGGGATCGGCAGGGTAGCGATCGCGGAGAGCAGCTTGTTGATCAGCTTCGTGATCAGGTCGAGCGCCTGCTGGCAGAGTTTCTCGGACTGCTGGGCGGCGAAGTGAAATCCCTTCGCGAGGGTCTTGGCCACCATGGCTTCCGCGTAGAGACCCGCGGTCCAGGCCACCTCGATGTGGCGCCGGAAGGCATCCGCGGCCTCGCCCTCCCAGGACGGGCCGAGTTTGTCCACGTTGGCCTGGAGATTGCTGGAGACCTGCTGGAGCGCGTCTCCGACGTTGATCCACGCCTTGCCGTTCGCCTCGATCCGGGCCCAGTTCCCGGTGACGGGTGCGATCAGCGCCTCGATGAGGTCCTCACCGGTCACGTGCTCCCAGATCCAGTTCACGACCTCGATCTGCGGGCCCTGCGCGGCGATCTTCTCAGCGAAGGTGGTGCCCGAGGCGTCCTCCGGGGCCTGGAGGTAACTCCCGATGGATTTGGTATCGGCGTATCCGGGCATTACGACACGTCCCGTAGCTGATCGGCGAGGCGATCGGCGGTGGCGGCCTCCTGCCGGTCAATCGCCTCGTAGGACGCCGCAGTGGCGTCCAGTCCCTCGGCCGAGACCCTCATGCGGTCCTTGGCGATGGCCAGCGCCTCACCGAACAGCTTGCCCACACCCGTGACGGCGGGCTGTAACACCATCAGCAGTCCGGTGAAGCCCGCGGTGTTGGCGCCCTGCTCACAGGCGTAATGATCGATCGCGTCGAAGTCGCCCACCACCTCCCGCATGTAGGCGGCATAGCCGCGCAGCTCATCGGGCACCACGCGGAACCCGTCGGCCATCTGATCCACTCCTATCGTGTCAGCGTTCCGGAGGGGCATTGACGCGGCGGACGTCGGCGCCCAGGGAGGTGAGATTGTCCAGGAAGCGGGGATAGCCGCGGTCGATGTGGAAGACGTCCCAGACGTCGGTGATGCCCTCCGCGCACAGCCCGGCGAGCACCAGCCCGGCGCCGGCCCGGATGTCACTGGCCCACACCGGGGCGCTGGACAGGCGCGGGACGCCGCGGACGACGGCGTGATGGCCGTCGGTGCGGGCATCGGCGCCGAGGCGGATCATCTCCTCGACGAACCGGAACCGGGCCTCGAACACGTTCTCAGTGATCATAGAGGTGCCCTCGGAGATGGCCGAGAGCGCGATCGCCATCGGCTGCAGATCGGTGGCGAAGCCCGGGTAGGGCAGGGTGACGAAGTCCACCGAGGTGGGCCGGCCCGGCATCACCACCCGGAAGCTGTCCTCCCCGGTAGGGCCCGCGTCGGCGCCGGCCAGGCGCAGCTTTTCCAGCACCAGGTCCAGGTGATGGGGGTTGACACCGCGAATGGTGACATCACCCTGGGTCATGGCGGCGGCGAAGGCCCAGGTGGCACCGACGATCCGGTCCCCGATCACCCGGTGGTCGGCGGGTGTGAGCGCCGCCACCCCCTCGACGGTGAGGGTGGAGGTGCCTTCCCCGGAGATCCGCGCGCCCATCTGCTGGAGCATCAGGCACAGATCCACGATCTCCGGCTCGCGGGCGGCGTTGTCGATCACGGTGGTGCCCTCCGCGAGCACCGCCGCCATCAGGATGTTCTCGGTGGCGCCGACGCTGGGAAAGTCCAGCCAGATCTGCGCCCCGTGCAGGTCGTGCGCCTCGGCCACCACGCAGCCGTGCTCGATCTCGCTGCGCGCGCCCAGTTTGCGCAGGCCGTTCTGATGCATGTCCAGGGGGCGGGAGCCAATGGCGTCACCGCCAGGCAGCGCGACCTTGGCCCGCCGGCAGCGGCCCACCAAGGGCCCGAGCACGCACACCGAGGCGCGCAGTTTGCTCACCGAGCCGTAGTCGGCCTCGTGCTTGGGCTCGGCGGGTGTGGTGATCTGGACGGTGCCAGCGCTGACGGCGACCTCGCAGCCCAGGCCGCGCAGCACGTCGGCCATCAGCGGGACGTCCAGGATCTCCGGGCAATTGGTGAGCGTGGTGGTGCCCTCCGCCAGCAGCGCGGCCGCCATCAACTTCAGCACGCTGTTCTTCGCGCCGACGACCCGCACCTCGCCGGCCAGGCGGGCGCCACCACAGATCCTGAAATGCTCGCTCACGGGGTGCAGGCTAGTGGGTGCGTCGGCGCGTAACGTGCCCCCCATGGCTGTGCACCTCACCAAGATCTACACGCGAACCGGTGATGACGGGACGACCGGCCTGGGTGACTTCTCGCGGATCGCCAAGACCGATCCGCGGCTGGTCGCCTACGCCGACGTCGACGAGGCCAATTGCGCGATCGGGGTGGCGCTGGCGCTGGGGTCCCTGCCGCAGCGCCTGGTCGCGGTGCTTCAGCAGGTGCAGAACGACCTGTTCGACGTGGGCGCCGACTTGTGCACCCCGATCGTGGAGAATCCGAAGCACCCGCCGCTGCGAGTCGAAGAAAGCTATATCACCCGTTTGGAGGGCTGGTGTGATGAACTCAACGCCACCCTGCCCAAGCTGGACTCATTCATTCTGCCCGGCGGTACCCCGGGCGCGGCGCTGCTGCACACCGCCCGGGTGGTCACCCGGCGGGCCGAGCGCAGCACCTGGGCGCTGCTCACGGCGGATGAACCACGCACCAACGCGCTGACCGCGCGCTACCTCAACCGGCTCTCCGACCTGCTATTCATCGCCTCCCGGGTAGCTAACCCCGGCGGTGATGTGCTGTGGAAGCCTGGGGGTCCGTGAGCCCATATCGGTATTAGAGCCTGTTGGCGAATAGTCCTGTTGCTCCGGCTGAGCTCCCCGACCGGCAAAAGGCGGGTAACACTACCTCGCACCTATTCGCACCCGGCCATGATCATCGTTTGTGTGCCGAAAACGACAAGAATCTGTCGTTTTCGGCACACAAACGATGATCATGGCTTGGCAGGAG
>DASTBN010000250.1:0-8616 GCA_035712045.1 Pseudonocardiaceae bacterium | reverse complement strand
GGCCAGCATCAGGTCGCCGATGCCGAGCGCATGGTTGACGCGGTCCGCAGCGGGATGGCGGATGTCATCCTCGGCTCCCGGTTCCTTGGCCAGGCCGCGGACCAGCGGCATCAGGTGCCACCGCTCAAGCGTGTGATGCTGCGCCTGGTGGTGGCGCTAAGCCCGGCGGCGCGGACAATGCGCCTTACCGACGCCCACAACGGGCTGCGGGTCTTCAACCGCCCGGCGGCGAAGCAGCTGCGAATCACGATGAACGGCATGGGGCACGCATCGGAGATCGTCTCATTGCTGGCGCGTTCGCCGTTCACGGTACGGGAGCTCCCAGTGACGATTCACTATACCGATTACTCGATGAGAAAAGGCCAATCCATCATCAACGGGATCAACATCTTGTTCGATCTGGCCGTGCGCGACCAGAGGTGAGCGTGCCATGATTGTGCAGATCATCCTTGTGCTGGCGGCGCTGGGCGCCGCTGGCTACTTCGTGCGCCGAGCGCACGATGTCCGGGTTCGCGCGAGCAAGCGGATCGCGTTTCTGGTGTTCATCGCCGTGAACATCTACGCGGTGCTGCGGCCGGGCGATACGACCTGGATCGCGCATCAGATCGGCGTTGGGCGCGGCACCGACCTGGTGGTCTATCTGCTCGTTGTCGCCTTCGTGTTCGGCATGCTGAACACCTACCTCCGCCAGCGCGAGATCAGCAACCATCTCACCGATCTCGCTCGCACCATCGCGCTGCGGGACGCCGAGCTCACCAATCATGACCGCGAGCCGTGACGGCGCTACTCACGAGGCACCGCCGGGCCGAACGCGTGCCGGGCCAGCGCCATCGTCCCGCGACGATGCCGCTGGCGGATCGCCGCCGGTAGCAGCGTCAGGGCGTTGAGCCGGGACGCGGTGTGCCTGCGCGCGATCCGGGCCGCCCGGTGCCAGCCAAGGGAAGACATTCGCGCCGCTTCGCCGAGGAAGAACGAGCGCTCCTCGGCGAACCGGCTACCGTTGAGCGCCCGCCATGACGAGACGCTCGCGCGGTGCCGCCGGTAGGAGAAACAGACCTTGGGGTCGACCACCAGACGGGCACCGCGCGCGACCAGGTCGAGCGCCAGCGCGAGGTCCTGCACCACGTGGAGACCCTTCCGGAACCCAACCGCGCGGACCGCCGAGGACCGCCAGGCGAGGGAGGGGAAATAGAGCCAGTTGCCCCGCAGCAGGCTCGCGGCGAGTTCCTCCCCGGCCAGCTCGGTGCGTACGCTGACCCGCGGCGCGTAGAGCACCTGCTTCGCGGAGTCGGCCAGCCCTCTGGCGGGAACGCCGTGCTCGTCGATGACCCGCACGCCAGGCTGGACGATAGTGGCCCCCGGGAATTCCGCGAACGCGGCGCGGACGCTGCTCAGATAGTTCGGGAGCATCAGGTCGTCGCAGCCTAAGACCACGATCACGTCATGCTCGGCGAGATCCACACAGCGCTGGAAATTGCGGTTGACACCCAGATTCCGCTCATTGCGCAGGTACTGTATGCGCTTGTCCCCCAGAGAAGCGAACCATTCGGGGATGCCGGGCTCAGGGTCGTTGTCGTCCACCACCGTGAGCCGCCAGTCCGGGTCCTGCTGCGCCAAGACACTGCGAACCGCCGCCCGCATCAGCTCCGCGGGCCCGTAGTAGGGCAGCATGACGTCGACGGTGCTCACGAGTGGGGTCTCCTCATCGGGCTATTCGTGCGGATCCAATCCGCCGCGGCACCGCTCGCAGCGCGCCGAGGTCGAGGGAGTAGACGGTGACCGAGCCGCTGGTGAACGTCGGCGTCAGGCCGGGCAGCCCGGTGAGCTCAGCCAGGCCCGGGGCCAGGGTGAACAGCTCGGTCCCGGCCCAGCCTTGGGGTGAGACACTGGAACCGATCACCGGTGCGGAGGAGTCGACGTACACCCAGGCCACGTGGTATCGCCGCAGGAGATCACGAATCCGCTCATCGGCGGGGTAGAAGCGGAACGAGCGCAGCAGCTGGTAGCTGTAGGGGACACCGTCCAGTCCCAGGGGCACGACGTTCAGCACCGGGATACCGCGCTCGACGTAGAGGTAGGTGGAACCATCATTGGGCGAGTTGAGGACTCGCTCACCAGGCCGGATGTGCTCCGCTAGCCAGGTGATGGCGCGCTGGTCATCGGCACCCACCCGGACGAACTCGGGGCTGCGATAGCGGGCCGCCACCGCTGTGGTGTTGGTGTCGGCGTACCGCGCGGCCGGTCCCGCCAGGTAACCCAGCCAGGCCAGCACCACCAGCAGGGCCGCTGCGGGCCGCGCCGGGACGGGGCCGTGACGGCGCAGCCAGAGGGCGCACCAGTTCGCGGTGAGCACCACGCCGAGCCCGGCGAGAACCGGCGCCAGCAGCGACACATGTGACCACACCCGCGCGTGTGCGTGGTAGAAGAACCCGGTGACCAGGGACACCGGCCCCGTGCCAGGGCTCAGCAGCGTGCCGATCGTCACCAGGCTCCAGGCCGCCCAGGCGGTCACCACCCCGAACCCGCGCCGCAGCGCCACCACCGCGAGCACCCCGAGCGCGACGAGGACCGCCGCGACCGCCTGGCCCTTGGACCGCTGCGGGTCGAGGTAGCCACCGTAGGCCAGCGCTATCGTGCTGCCCACCGCGTCACCGAATGGCACGGGCAGGGTGTCCGGCGGCCACGAGGCGGTGCGCCCGCTGGAGGGCAGCATCGCGATGAGCGTCCCGGAGGCGAGCACCGCCGCTGTCCCCGCCGTGATCAGCAGCCGGATCAGATGGCTCCCCCGCTGGCCACGCAGCCGCGCCCGTCCGTCGGGGGTCAGCGCCTGGCCCGCCCACCACGCGATGACCGTCACCCCGACCGAGGCCGTAGCGCTGGGATGAACCGACACCACCCCCGCGCACGCCACCCCGGCGGCGATCGCGGACGTGCGCGGCAGATGGGGCAACGCCAGCACTCCGGCGATCACCCCTGGCGCCAGTGCCAGGGCTGCGCTGTTCGCCAGGACGCCACCGTCATGCATCAGCTGGAAGGCCGGCCGGTACAGTCCCGCCGCCACCAGCACAGCCACCCCCGCCGCGAGCATCGCCGTCGCGGGCGCGAGCCCTAGCTGACGGGCCGCGACCACGGTCAGGGCCGCCGCTGAGCCCGCCAGGCCCACCGCCAGCAACACCACGGTCACCGCGTTGAGCGCGGGCACCGTGGCACCGGTGAGCCCGCCGGTCACCGCAGCCAGCAGATGCAAGCCTGAGGGGTAGAAGGACACCGGCGTACCGGACAAGACATCGGCGGGCATCAACTGCCATGGTGCCGCGTGACCGCTGCGCTGGATGTACGCGCTCAGCACGGCATGGACCACCATGTCGTGCTCCTGGGGAACGGTCGACAGCGGGCCAATTCCCCGCAGCCACGGGAGGGCACCCGTGAGGGCGCCACCGGCGACCAGGACCACACCGGCCACCTGTCCCAGCCGCCCGCGTCCCAGCCGCCCGTGTCCCAGCCGCCCGTGTCCCAGCCGGCCGGCGGCAGGGAGCTTGCGTCGTGACCGGTGGGCCAGGCGCCGGAGCACCGGGAGCGCTGTCGCGACGACGACCATCGCTGCGGTGAGCAGCCCCAGCGGCCGGGGACCGAACCTCACCCCGAGGAGCGCGGTCCCAGCACCGGTCACTGTGGCCACACCCACGGTCGCCGCAGGCGCGAGGCCTATCAGCAGCACACCGGAGCGCACACCCAGCGCCGCCATCAACGCGAGCCCAGGCAGGTAGCAGACCAGCAGCGCTACCAGTAGGACCAGGACGTCACGCACACTGCGGCAGGCTAACCGGTCACCGTGCGCCGATGCCCGAAAGGCGCAGCGTGAGTCGATTCGGGCCGGTGCGGGATCGGCGTACCGTTCGCGGCGTGTTGGGAGTTGGCCTGGGCGGCGGTTCCGCGCTGGCACGGCGGGCGCGGAGCTGGAGCGTCGTGCCGGTCGGCGCTGGACTGGCCTTAGTCGGTGTTTCCGCCTACGCCTTCCTCGCCCTCGCCGGCCACGCGCTGGCGCCAGGAGACTACGCGGCGGTCGCGTCGCTGTATCTGCTCACCGCCGTGGTGGGTCCGGGTGTGTTCGCGGCGCTCGAGCAGGAGACCAGCCGCGAGGTCAGCGCCCGGATCGCCGCTGGTCACCCCACGGCGCCGGTGCTGCGCTCCGCCATCGTGATCAGCGCGGTGCTCGCGGCAGCGATGATCACCCTGCTGCTCGTGCTATCCCCGCTGCTGGTGCGCCGCGTGTTCGCGGGGGCGTGGCCGCTGCTCCTCGCGGCGATCGTCGCGGTCGCGGGGGCCGCGTCGGTGTCTGTCATCCGGGGTCTGTTCAGCGGGCAGCGACGCTACGGCTGGTACGGCACCAGCCTGGCGGCCGAGGGACTGGCCCGGCTCCTGCCGTCGGTGGCGCTGGCCTGGGGTGGGGTCGCCAGCGCTGGGCTGATCGGCGCTGGGCATAGCCCGGCGGCCTTCGGGTTCGCGTTCGCCATGGGAACGCCGCTGGCAGCAGCGGCGACCGCAGCCGGGGTTCGCCCCGACGTCCCCGGGCCAGCCGCAGACCTGGGGCGGATGGCTCGTGGCGTCGGATTTCTCGCGGGCGCCTCGGCGCTGACCTTCCTGCTGGCGAACATCGCGCCGGTGGTGCTGACCTCCCGGCTGACCGGCGATCCGGACACCGCGGCCAGCTTCATCTCGCTGTTCGTCCTCGCCAGGCTCCCGCTGTTCATGTTCTCACCGGTGCAGGCCTTCCTGCTGCCCGCGCTCACCGCCGCCGCCGAGCGCGGCGAGGCAGCCCAGATGCGGCGGCAGATCCGCACGATGGCCGTCCTGGTCGGCGCGATCGGTCTGGCGGGTGTCGCCGGCACGGCGATCGCCGGTCCCTGGGCCGCACGGGTGTTCTTCAACGCTCCCCTCGAGCTGTCCGCTCTGGTGGCCGCTGCGCTCGGACTGAGCACAATGATCATGATCCTGGCGCAGGTCTTGCAACCTGCGCTGGTGGCGCTAGGCGAACACCGCGTGGCGGCATCGGCATGGATCGCTGGCACCGCCGTGTTCGGCGCGCTGCTGATCCTCCCGGTCACACCGCTGGTGGCGGTGGTGGCGGCCCAGCTCGCCGGACCCGCCATGGTCGTCGTGATCATGACACGCGCCTTACTTACCCGCATTGCCATTAAATAAACCCCAGATGAGCCAATCCTCCTTCTCCACCAACAGATACGTGAGCAATAGATGCACAGTCAGTTAATCATACTCATTCACTCGATCCGCTGCCGGTAAATTTATTGTCGGTCCCCCGCCCGCCCGATGCCGGACAGGGCATCCGATCACCAGAGGAGAGTGGCTACTGCATGTCCGGGAGCGCCGTCGACGATCAGCACAGCGTGAACGGTGAGCAACAGCTGGTTGCGCAGCGCACATTCTTCACCGCACCATTCCCGGAGGCACCCGACGATCTTTACTCCCGAAGCACGTTAGGGGCGGTCGAACGACAACGGGTGCGAGCTGTCCTCCAGCCGCACTCCCAGCTATCGACCAATACCTATTTTGGGCGTTTCCCAGCAAGTTATTGGCAGCGTTGGACCGAAGTCACGCTGGTCGAGTTCAGAGTCACCGTCCGCGGCTCGGGACGAATCTCGGTCCGAGCGTCGGATTTCGCCGGGGACGCCCGTACCGTGGTAACACATGTGGCCAAGGACGCGCAGCGCGAGCAGATACGGCTGATAGCGCGAGTCGATAGATTCATCGACGGCGGGGCTTTATGGCTGGAGGCTTCCACCGATTCGACCACGCTTGCGCTCGAGGCGGGCCGCTGGTCAGTCACCACACGCTCCCGGCGCCGCCTGACGGCGGTGGTGATTTGCACCTATAATCGCGCCGACGATTGCCTGCGCACCCTCGACACCTTTTCCCGGGACAGGGCAGCCCTGGGCATGGTGGACACGGTGTACGTCATCGACCAGGGAAACGACACCGTTGAATCCCGAGTGAGTTTCGCTGATCTCGCTCGTGCCTTCGGCGGAAAACTACACTATATCCGGCAACCGAACCTCGGCGGCGCTGGCGGCTTCACTCGCGGGCTTTGCGAGGCCATGGATATCGGCCGGGCCGATCATCCACACATTATCTTCATGGACGACGATATCCTGCTGGAGCCAGACACTGTCGCCCGCCTCACGGCCTTCGCCAGCTGCACGACCGTCCCGACTATCGTCGGTGGCCAGATGCTCTACCTGCTGCATCCAGACCATTTGCACGTGGGGGCCGAAGGCGCCGACTTAACGATCCTGCAAGCCGGAGTTCCCGTTAAAGACGCGCTCTTCCGTTCTGATCTGACGAAGCATCGCCAGGAGATCCGGGTGGATGCGGGATACAACGGCTGGTGGGCCTGCCTCATCCCGTCCGAAGTCGTCACCGCGACAGGCTACCCCATACCACTATTCTTCCAGTGGGACGATATTGAATACGGAATTCGCGCCAGAGCCCAGGGATATCCCACAGTGACGCTGCCTGGCGCGGGAATCTGGCATGCGGACTTTCACTGGAAGGACTGGGACGACTGGTATCGATACTTCAACCTACGCAATTCACTCATTGTCAACGCACTCCATGGGCGCCCCGGCCGGGCCGATTCGGCCCGATTCGTATTAAAGGAGCTGCTCAATTACATCGTCTCGATGCGGTATGGCCTGGCGGCCACCCTGATTACCGCCGCCGAGGATTTCCTGATCGGGCCGGAAATTCTGCATGATGGCGGGGTCGAGGCGGCCGCCGCCATCCGCAAGCTACGCGCGGATTATCCGGAATCGACTCGGCATCCAGCTCATGGCATCCCCGGCATCGCCTCCTCGGCAATGCCCGTGACGGCCGCGGCACCGGCCCCGTCGAAACCCAGGCTGGTAATGGTCAAACGGTTGATTTGGCAGCTCTTACGGAAACCCAAGGGCGTCGCCGCGATCAGTGCCCGTGATTCCCACTGGTGGCACGTCTCCCGGTTCGCGACGGCGGTGGTCACCGATCTATCGCAGGAAACTGTGCGAGTTCGCCGGCTCGATCAGGCCTCGATGCGCACACTGAGTGGGCAAGGATTGCGGATAGTCGTCCGCCTCATCCGCGAGCAACCAAGCGTACGACGCAGGTATCGCGCCGCCATGCCGACGCTGACCAGCAGGCAGAACTGGCAACGGCTCTTCGATACCGACAATCAATCTGAAAGTTCCAATAAGACCGGAAGGCGGCCGTAATACTAGTTCCCGATCGCATGGGGAACTTTCGCAGGGAGTTTGGCGGGTGGCGCCCAGCCGGTACCGTTCAGCTGCCACCCGCAGCGGGCCGCTGGAGTCCAGCGCGGCACTACGACCTCGAGGACGGGGCATGACTGAGCCGCGCAGCCCGAAACAGCAGCGCGAGCATCTGGTGCGGGTGCTACGGATGGCGGGCAAATCGTGGGTGGAAATCGCCTGGGTGCTGCGGCAGCGCTACCGCCTCAACGCCCGGGTGGCGTTCCGGTATGCCCATGGCTGGAGCCAGCGCCGGGCCGCCGATGGATGGAACCAGCGCTGGCCCGATGAGCTGAAGACCTTCAAGAACTTCTCCTACTGGGAACAGTGGCCCAGCGGCACCGGGCATGCCCCCACCTTCGATAACCTCAGCAAGCTGGCGCAGCTCTATGAATGTGCCGTCAGTGATCTGCTCGCGGACCTGCCCAGCTTCCGGCATCTCGATGCCGTCATCGGCGAGCGGGATCTCCGGAACCTGCTGGATTACACCGAGGCGACCGGTATGCCTGGTGAGGTTCCGCTTATCCTGGGCCAGGCGGACGCGACCCCGGGAGCAGACCACGACGTCGCTCCGCTGGGAGATGACGTGGACCGCCGAGGCTTCACCGGTATGACGGGGGGGCTGCTGGCCTCCGCCGCGATGCCGCACCGCCAGATCCCCGCCCGGGTTGACGCGGGGCATGTGCGGCATCTGCGGGTGACATTGGAGCAGCTGCGCACTCAGGACCAGGACAAAGGCGGGGGCGCGATACTGCGACCGGCGCTGCACTGGTTCGCCCGCGCTCGCCGGATGGCCGACGAATGCGACTACACCGAGACGATCGGCCGACAACTGCTGGCCGCTGCGGGTGCACTGGGCATCAGGGCTGCCTGGGCCGCGTTCGATCACGGTGATCAACGCCTAGCCCGGTACCTCTACAGCGAGGCGCAGCCGCTGGCCGCGAGCAGCGGCAGTATCGAATTGCAGACTCACGTATGGGTGAATATGTCGATACAGAACACCCAACTAGCCGACGCGCAAGGCGATCCGGGTCTCGCCCGGGCTGGCCTCCGGTTGGCGAGGCTCGCGGCCGATGTCGCCAGGCACGAGCCTTCACCGCAGCTGCATGCCTTGATCGCGCTGCGGGAAGCTGCGGCATACGCCCAGCTCGGCGACGCCAGCGCGTTCCGGGTGGCGATCACCCAGGCACGCCGGGAACTCGACCGCAGTCCGCACCCCGCCGACCCACCCTGGTGCGGCTTCGTCATCGAACCGGAGATCACCGGGCATGAGGCGCACGGACTGCTGCGCCTCGGCCGCCCCGACCGGTCGATC
>DASTBN010000249.1:0-3871 GCA_035712045.1 Pseudonocardiaceae bacterium | reverse complement strand
AGCACCGCTAACAAAACAAGCAACATCAACACACGCCGCATGATCCCCGCCGAATCTCACCCGATCGCCCCTCGCCGAACACCCTATCGTGGGCCAGTTTGCGCAGGGGTGACACGCCCCGGAGCGGGCCGCGAATTGTCGGTGTCGTCTGGCAGCGTGGCGCCCAGGACGGAGGAGGGGGACCATGTCAGCCATGACCGAGCCGATCGGACTCGCCGAAGGTCGCCCGTTCACGGTGCACGACCTGGAGGCGATGCCCGATGACGGACGGCGCTACGAGATCGTCGACGGGATGCTCCTCGTGACGCCCGCGCCCGGGTGGTCACATCAGGAGATGTAAGCCGCGATCTTCCTGGCGCTCCGCGTGGTGTGCCCGCTGCGTTTGCGCGTGCTGCTCGCGTCGTTCGCGGTGCGGACCGCGCTCACTAGCGAGGCCCCTCGTACTGGCTGCTCAATCCGGTTCAGCCGGGTGGGCTTGGGATCCACGGGTTCGACGGGAGGGGTCAGTACCAGCTGGTGGCGTGACCGGTGACGAGATCTATCCCGCGCGTCAGCCGTCCTCCGCCGAGATCTGCCCGGCGCGGTTGCTTGATGGCCTGCGCCCACCGAAAGACTGCCGCCTGCCGTCGAGAACTTGCCCGAGGAGAACACCGACCCCGGCCGAGAAACCAAGCGCAAACCCTAAGCTCGGCACGAAAACCGCTGATGGGCTGGCCCACCCGGCAAAAGTTAGGAGGCCGCCCCCGAGAATCGTCCACAGCACTGCTACGAATGGAAATCGCGACCGGTTCCCTAACTGGATCACACAGGCTGCACCGATGCCGACCGTCACGGCCATCCCTCCGCCAATTATCATGTCTTCATCGAGCCGCTCCGCTGAATGCGAGACGCCAGCGTAGATCAGCGCCAGTGCTGCACTCGCGATTACGGCGGTTGCGGTCGCCCATCCGGTCGGGAGGCGACAGGAGGTGAAGAACTCGGCAGCTGTGGCGAAGGCTGCGATCGTGCCGTAAAAGACGAACATTTCCCAGCTAACATAGAACGAGATTGTGTGGTAGTCGGTTAGGAAGTCGTCGATTGCAAACGCCAGTATCATCTCGCTGGCCAGCAATGCCCCGGAGACGAGTGCGGAGAGGAATCCGATTCCGAGCCGGGTCGTCACGGAGCGGGCCGGGGTCGCTTTGCGGTGTGTGATGCGATAAGCCAGAGCCGCGCAGACGAAGCCGGAGGCGGTCACGAGCTTGAACAGCTTGCCGGGCCGGTCAGCGATGAGGGCGCTGAGCTCCTCCACACGGGTCGGGTAGCGGACCCGCGCCGCCCAGCGGATGAGTTTCTGGGCCAGCCAAGGGGACAGCTCGCTGAACTCGGCGGTGACTAGGCCGAGCAGGACAGCCACGACCAGCCCCCACCCTCCGCCGCTCACCGGGCACCCCCGACGAACACGGCGCGCAGCAGGCCCCGCGCGAGATCGAACTGGAGACGGGGGCGCCGGTAGGGCTGAGGGCGGCGCTGGGCGATCGTCTGCTCAGCGAATGCCTTGCCATTCGGCGTGAGCCGGTAGTAGCGGCGTCTGGGCGTATTCGCATCCGCTGGTTGTTCCTCCCAGCGGCCGACGATCCAGCCTCGGTCCTCTAGCCGCTCCAGCACCCCGTACACGGTCGGCCCGGAACGCTTGGTCCACTTCATGATCGCCCAGCCGTGTAACTCCTGCTCCTGCTCGAAGGCGTCCAGGAACGCCTCCAGCACGTCCAGGAGCGGGCCGGTCACTCGCATCGAATCCGCCACAACCTTTATCTTACCTATGTCGGTTAGCTCGCCGGTCTGGCTCTTGCCGCGCGCTCGAGGGGGCCGGAGAGTGGTGAAGGCACTGGGTATGGCGATCCTGCTCGTCAGGGTGAGTCGCCAGTCAAAGCGGGCAGCAACGCGACATGCTGTACGGGAGAGCGCGACACACCGGATTGGGGTGCTCAGGGGAGGGTTATGGTCACCCGCTCGGCCGCGCGGCGGCGGGCGAGTGTGGCGGGGTCGGTTCCGGTGCACTGCACCAGCGAGGCGTTCGCCGCGAGCACCGCGAGCAGCACCTCACCGGGTGCATCGGCGTCCCAGCTGGTTGTGCACAGCAGACGATCACCGGCGTTCAGGCCCAGTGCTGTAGCCCGACGGCGAGCCGCGGCCAGGACCGTCTCGTCGTCAGGCCCAGGCTCCCCGGCCATGAAGTTATCGCCATGCACCCGGACCTCGCTGGCGTAATCCCGGACGCCAGGAGGCGGCGCCGCGATGCCCATCCCCAGAGCGTCAAGGCTGAGCACGGCACACTCGTCCGCCGCAGTGGCGTCAGCGAGCCGGGCCAACCCGCACAGCGCCACGGACGCGCCAGCGGCGGAGGCGGTCACCGTCGCGCCGCACCACCAGGCTCCCAGCAGCACACCGGCGGTCTGCCAATGCGGCGGCAGCAGCACCGCCACGGTGTCCCCGGGCTGCACGTCCAGCTCGTCGCGCAGCCAGTTCGCGGTCTTGGCGGCCCAGTTGGCCAGTGTGGCGCCAGAGAGTTCCACCCGGCTTCCGGCGTCGTCGTCATAGTGGGTGATGCGCGGCGTCGCTGGGTCCGAGCGCAGCAGCGGCCCGAGTACCTGGTCCGTGATGGTCATCGGCCAGATAGCTTAGCGGCTCAGTAGCTTAACGGTGGGGATCAGGCGACGCAGGCCAGCTTGCCGCCCACCATCGGCGGTCTCGTCGGCGTAGCTGGAGGCGACGGGCTGGAGGAGATCTGGGCTGAGTTACCCGTATTGCGTGTGGCGCCGGGAATCGTCCGGGTGACGCCGGTGGAGCGGGAGGAGGCTCCCGGCAGCAGCGCGGCTTCCGCAGGGTTCTGCTGACTCGGGCTGGAATAGGACTTGCCGAGGTAAACCTGGACTGTCCCAGCGCTCAGGACGGGGTCCACCTCGGCGGGCAGGTTGCCCAGGGCTGCGGCCACCATGCGGCCGGCGTCCTCGCCTCCGGTTGGGTAGCGGACCATACTGGCGGCCTGGATAGTGGGACTATTGCCGATCGTGCCCTGAAGGAACCCCTGCCCGGTCAGCTGCTCAGAGACCGACTTGGCGAGGCCGGTCACCGCCGAGGCGTTGAACACATCAACCATGATCGCCGAACGGGGCGGGCCGGATTTGCCGCCGGTGCCCGCAGGGTCCACAGCCTGGGCGACGAACGCGCGCACAGCCGCCGGATCGACCTTGAGCACTGAGCCATCGGTCTCGCTTTCGCCGTCGCCGAGCACCGGGACGGTCACGAATGACACGTTACCGGCGGTCAGGCCCTGCATCCGGGCGGCGAAATCGAGGATGTCAAAGCCGTCGTCGAGGACCAGGGACTGCTGGGCGGCGTTGATCAGCTGGCGGACCCGGCCCGGGTTGGCCAGCGTCCCAGCGGTCAGGATCTTGTTCGACAGCGAGGCCAGGTAAGCCTGCTGGCGCGCGATGCGGTCCAGGTCGCCGCGGGGCAGCCCGTGCCGCTGCCGGACGAAGGCCAGCGCGTCCGCCCCGGAGACCAGCTGCTGGCCGGCGGGGAAGTTGGCACCGGAGAACTTGTCGTGAACCGGAGCTTTCAGGCATACCGGAACTCCGCCGACAGCTTCGCTGAGTAACGCGAAACCGAGCAGGTTGACCTCGGCGTAATGGTCGATGCCCACCCCAGTCAGGTCTTTGACGGCCTCCAGCAGCAGCTTGCGCCCGGCGGCGATGGACTGGGTGCGGACGATGGCCGGATCGACGCCCTGGGCGGTGAGCCGCGCGGTGGTCGCGTTCTTGGCGCGGATGAACGCGGAGTTGAGTTTGTGCTTGCCGTACCCCTCGGGCAACGCCACATCGAGATCCCG
>DASTBN010000248.1:0-4833 GCA_035712045.1 Pseudonocardiaceae bacterium | reverse complement strand
ACGCGGCGCGGACCGGGCCGGAGTTCCTCCCGCTCATCACCGCCCTGCGGCCCAGCGTGCTCACCCACCAGCCCAACCCGTGCCGCCTGCTGGCGTACCTCATCGGGCACCGGTACGCGATTCCCGGGCTGATCACCGTGTTCACCCACCCGCCGGTGCGCAGTTTCGCGGCCACCCGGTTCAACGGCTTGCACGCCTATTACCTGGTCGACGCCAATGGCACGCGGCAGGCTTTCCGGTATCACTGGGTACCGACCGTCCAGGGCCGACGGATTGTCACCAAAGACGACGCTGCATTGTGGCCGCCTCAATACCTGGCGGAGGAGATGAGGCAGCGGCTCACCCAGGGCCCGGTGCGGTGGAATCTCCTGCTCGATCTGGCCGGGGCCGGTGATCCCACCCACGATCAGACCCTCCGGTGGCCCGCGTCCCGCCCGGCGATCAAGGCCGGTGTTCTCACGATCACCGGGGAGCACCCCGATCAGGACGCGGTGGAGCGGATGGTGTTCGACCCTGCGGCCGTGCCGCCCGGCATCGAGTGCTCAGACGACCCGGTCCTGGCCTACCGGTCCCAGGTGTATCGCGAGTCGCACGCCCGGCGCACTCGTGAGACACGGCCGGTCACCGATCTGCTCCACGACGCCTGCCCACTCGGCCACGACAAACCCCCTGCCAGCGGGAGTGGGTGAGATCTGCCGATTCCGCGCCTAGGCTCGCCCCAGGCGGCGAGTCCGGCGCGCGTCAGCCTGGCGTCTTGGCGGCCTCGGCCAGCCGCCGCAGGGCGTCGTCGACCGCAGCGTCGCGAACCGCCCGCCAAGCCCGGATCGCCTCTTCTGGCTCTCCCAGCCCGGTATCCACTCCGACCTCGCCGAGGCTGACGCCGCAATCACCCGTGGTGACACCGCCAGTGTCGAGGAGATCAAGGCTGAGCTCAGGGAACGACTGCGGGCCGAGGAGGTAGCCGACCGGAAGCGCCGTGCCGGGTGACCTACCGGATCGAGTTCACCCCCACTGCGCGCCGTGACCTGCATCGACTACCGACGAGAGCGGCGTTCGCCGTAGTCGAGTACCTCGAAGGGCCGCTGGCGGGGAACCCGCACCGCGAGGGCAAACCACTCCGGGATGATCCGACCGAGCGCTGCACCGCTCGGGTCGGCGTGCACCGGATCCTCTACCTGATCGACGAGAAGATCCTGGTCATCAGCGTGGTGCGGATCGCGCACCGGGCTGATGTCTATCGCCGCTGATCCTCGCCGCGGGGGCGGATCAGATCGACGATCTGATCCAGGATGCCGGTGAGCTCGAAATCCTTCGGGGTGAACACTTTGGCGACGCCGTGAGCGCGCAGTACCTCGGCGTCCTCGGGGGGGATGATGCCGCCGACCACCACCGGGATATCCCCCGCACCGGCGGCGCGCAGGCCCTCGACCACGGCGGGCACCACTTCCAGGTGAGAGCCAGACAAGACAGATAAGCCGACGATGTGCACATCCTCGGCGACCGCAGCGGCGACGATCTCAGCGGGGGTCAGCCGGATGCCTTGGTAGATCACCTCGAAGCCGACGTCCCGGGCCCGGACCGCGACCTGCTCGGCGCCATTGGAGTGCCCGTCCAGGCCGGGTTTGCCGACCAGCATCCGCAGCCGCCCGCCCAGCTCCTCGCCGAGGGCCCGCACCCGGTCCCGGACCTGGGCGATCTCCGCGCCCGCCGCGCCCGCTCCCGGCGCGCCGGTGATCCCGGTCGGGGCCCGGTACTCCCCGAACACCGCGCGCAGCGCCCCGGCCCACTCCCCCGTGGTGACACCGACCCGGGCGCACGCCATCGACGGCTCGACCAGATTGGCGTCGGTCTTGGCGGCATCGGTCAGCCGCCGTAGCGCGTCGTCCACCGCCGCCGGGTCGCGGCTGGCCCGCCAAGCCCGGATCGCGCCGATCAGCTGCGTCTCGGCGGCCGGGTCGATGGTCTCGATCGCCCCAGTGCCCTCCGCTTGCAGCGGGCTGGGGTCGGTCTCGGTGAACCGGTTGACGCCGACGATGACGTCCGCGCCGTCCTCGATCCGCCGGCGCCGCGCCGCGAGCGAGGCCACCAGCTGCGATTTCATGTACCCGGACTCGACGGCGGCGATCGCGCCGCCCATGCCCTGCACCCGGTCGATCTCTTCCCGGGCTCCTTCGGCGATCTCGGCGACCCGGGCCTCTACCACCCGGGAGCCCTCGAAGAGGTCCTCGTATTCCAGCAGGTCGGTCTCATACGCCAGCACCTGCTGCATCCGCAGCGCCCACTGCTGATCCCACGGCCGGGGCAGGCCCAGCGCCTCGTTCCAGGTGGGCAGCTGCACCGCGCGGGCCCGGGCGTCGCGGGAGAGCGTGACCGCGAGCATCTCCAGCACGATGCGCTGCACGTTGTTTTCTGGCTGCGGCTCAGTGAGGCCGAGTGAGTTCACCTGCACGCCGTACCGGAACCGGCGCAGTCTGGCGTCCTCCACGCCGTAACGGTCCCGGCAGGTCTCGTCCCAGAGCCGGCCGAAGACGCGCATCTTGCACATCTCCTCCACGAAGCGCACCCCGGCGTTGACGAAAAACGACATCCGCCCGACGACCTTCGCGAAGTCCGCTGGCGCGACCTGACCGCAATCCCGGACCGAGTCCAGCACGGCGATCGCCGTGCACAGCGCGTAGGCGACCTCCTGCACCGGGGTCGCCCCGGCCTCCTGCAGGTGGTAACTGCAGATGTTGATCGGATTCCATCGCGGGATGTGCTGGACCGCGTAGACCACCATGTCAGTGATCAGCCGAAGGCTGGGCCGGGGCGGGAAAACGTAGGTGCCCCGGGACAGATACTCCTTAATGATGTCATTCTGCGTGGTGCCGGACAGCCGCGCGAGATCCGCGCCCTGCTCGGCGGCCACCGTGGCGTACAAAGCCAGCAGCCACATGGCGGTGGCATTGATCGTCATCGAGGTGTTGGCCTGAGCCAGGGGGATGCCCTCGAACAGGGCGCGCATGTCACCCAGGTGGCTGATCGGCACGCCAACCTTGCCGACCTCGCCGCGGGCCAGCTCGTGGTCGGGGTCGTAGCCGGTCTGAGTGGGCAGGTCGAAGGCCACCGACAGGCCGGTCTGCCCCTTAGCGAGGTTGCGCCGGTACAACGCGTTGGAGGTGCGGGCCGAGGAGTGCCCAGCGTAGGTGCGCATGACCCACGGCCGGTCCCGCTCGTGATCGCTGGGAAAGGGCATCGGAGCACCTCCAGCCTCTCCTTCTCCAGGAGAATACTGGGCACCTGCTGTGGTCCCCGCCACATTTGAGGACCACGATCGAGGAAGAAAGGCCGCTGCGGTGGAGAGCACGATGATGGACGTCCCGCTCACCGTGGGAATGCTCATGCGCCATGGCACAACCGTGCACCGGGACGCCGAGGTCCTCACCTGGACCGGCGACGGTGTCCGCCGTGCGAGCTACGCCCAGCTGGGGCGGCGCGCCGCGCAGCTGGCTGGGGCGCTGCGCGCGCTCGGCGTCACCGGTGATCAGCGGGTGGCCACCTTCCAGTGGAACAACCAGGAGCATCTGGAGGCCTACCTGGCGATCCCCGCGATGGGCGCGGTGCTCCACACGCTGAACCTGCGGCTGGCACCCGAGCAGGTGGCCTGGATCGCCAACCACGCCGAAGACGACGTGGTCATCGTGGATGGTTCGCTGCTGCCATCGCTAGCGCGCGCCCTGCCGGAGATGAAAACGGTCCGCCACATCGTGGTCACCGGGACCCCGGACCTTTCGCCGCTGGATGGCGCGGCCCCCGAGGTGCACTCCTACGAAGAGCTGCTGGCCGCCCAGCCCGCAGAGTTCGACTGGCCTGATGTCGACGAGCGCTCTGCGGCCGCGATGTGTTACACCAGCGGCACCACCGGCAATCCCCGTGGCGTCGCCTACAGTCACCGCTCGTCCTACCTGCACGCGATCTGCCTGTGCACCGGTGAAGCGGGGGCACTGACCCCAGCCGACCGGATCCTTCCGGTAGTGCCGATGTTCCACGCCAATGCCTGGGGGCTGCCCTACGCCGCGCTGCTCTCCGGCGCCAGCCTGACCATGACTGACTGCCACCTCGCGGCCGGGTCCCTGTCCCGGCTGATCGAGACGACACGACCAACGGTGTCCGGGGCGGTGCCGACGATCTGGGCCGGGCTGCTCCGCCACCTGCGCGAGCACGGCGGAGACGTCTCCTCGCTGCGGCGGGTGCTCTGCGGAGGCTCGGCCGTGCCGCCATCGTTGATCCGCGCGTTCTCCGACGAGTTCGGCGTCGAGATCACGCATGCCTGGGGGATGACCGAGACCTCCCCGGTCGCGACGGTCGCCACCCCACCGGCCGGCGCGCACGGCGAGCAGCTCTGGCGATACCAGGCCAGCCAGGGCCGGCTCGTCGCTGGTGTCGAAGCCCGCATCGTCGGCGAGGGCGACGTGGTGCTGCCCTGCGACGGCACCTCAGTTGGCGAGATCGAGGTCCGCGGTCCGTGGATCACCGGGCGGTACTACGGCGAATCCGGCACTGGGCGATTCCACGATGGCTGGCTGCGGACCGGCGATGTCGGCACGCTCGATGAGCTGGGCTTCATCACCATCAGCGACCGCGCCAAGGACGTCATCAAATCCGGCGGGGAGTGGATCTCTTCAGTGCGGCTGGAGAACCTGCTGATGGGCCACCCAAAGGTAGCCGAGGCCGCCGTCGTCGCCGTCCCCGATGAGCGGTGGGGGGAACGGCCCCTGGCCGTCGTGGTCACCACCCCCGGCGAGCGGGTCACCCCTGCCGACCTGCGCGACCATCTGGCCACCTCGGTGCCAG
>DASTBN010000247.1:0-4776 GCA_035712045.1 Pseudonocardiaceae bacterium | reverse complement strand
ACATTGTGCTGACGGCGCGGGAAGCGCATACCCGCGATCTCACGCCACGCCGGGCGATGAGCGCACAGATCGATAATCTCCGCCGCAGCGGTGGGCGCATCGGCGGACCCGTCAGTGCAGCCGCCGATGTGAAGGACCTTCCCGGCGTCGTACATTACCGAAGGACCGTACTGCGGCTCCCCGTTGTGCCGCGCATGCCGCGGCCAGGGCAGTGCGGTCCACGCGGCCTGGTCACCAGCGCTTGGCGGGTCCGCCCTGGCGTCCGGCGCGGATGCGAATACTCGCCCGTCCGGAGCGACGTGCGTGCGCGGATACAGCGGGAGTCCGGCAAAACGGGGGGCAAGCTCCCACTGGTGCCCGTCCCAGATTTGCGCGATCTCATTGATGGCGATCCTGCCGTGGTCGGTGTAGCTGCCCGATGACACCAGCACGGTCCCGTCCGAGAGCGCCGTGACGGTCGGAAACCACCGGCGCCCGTTCATCACCGGAAGAGCTGCCCAGGTGTTGGTGCGATAATCGTAGGCGCATGCCTGGTCGAGCCCATCCCCGTCGGTGACGTGCCCTCCCACCACCAGGAGCCGACCATCGGGAAGAAAGGCATGGCCGGAGCAAAACAGGTTGACTTTCGTACCATCCGCCCGCCTGGGCGGGGGTGTCACAGCGAATTGCCCAGTTCTGGGATCCCAGACGTATGGCGTGCATTCCTGCTCGCGCATCGAACCGGCGGGCCGGTCACGCCGCCCCCAGAACAGCACCTTTCCGTTCGGCAAGACGTGTGTATGGATCGCCACGTTGGGCAAATCGAAGAGCGGGCCCCACAGCCCTTGCCGCGCCAATGCGAGATTATCAGGGGAGCCCTCCCCGGGCGCGGGCGAGATGCCGATTTTCGCGGAGGCGCGGGCCACACGGCCGTGAAGTAACGCCAGGCCCGGGGTCATCAACAGCATCAGGACGGTACGCCGAGCCGTTGTGAACGCCATCTCCCGCTTTCCGCCCTGCCAGCACGACGCGGAATACGCCGCCCCCGCCCGTACAACGCCGGTATGCCCGCCCGGTTACGCCTCCGGCGACGCGGTAACCGCATACACCGTGTCCAGCGGAGAGGGCCCCGGCCGTCGGGTCCGCTCGCGGCCGACCGATCAGACGCCAGCGATCACACCAGATTCCAGGAGAAGCGCATGGGTCAAGTTCGCTCGGGCAGTGCTGGTATATCGACCCTCATCAGCATTGTCTGATACGGGTTGGCCGTGGACATCGTGAAGTAGATCCGCACTCCCCTGTCCGATCGATGGGCGTATTGAGTGATCTG
The DNA here is from genome assembly GCA_035712045.1 of Pseudonocardiaceae bacterium. Lineage (GTDB taxonomy): Bacteria > Actinomycetota > Actinomycetes > Mycobacteriales > Pseudonocardiaceae. Next base: position 3,467 of record DASTBN010000247.1, on the reverse strand, counting down.
ATAGGGTCCGTACATTCCCCCCAGGTCAGCGCCGCGATCGACGCCGAAACCTTCCTGTGTGTGATCAGCGCCGGGCTGATGCATGAATTTTCCGAGCCCGTCGCTCAGCGAGAAGGCGAGTTCACCCTGGGACCACGGCCCGTAAGGCCGCCGGGCCCAGCGCATCACTATCCCGCCCACCGCTGATCTATCCGCTGGCCAGTCCGCGTTATAAAGGCAGATCCAGGCGCCCAGCAGTGGATTCCAGCGAATCGACAATTCACCCACACAGCCCTCACCGAAAAGCGGGACGGCGTCTTCTTCGTCGCGGCTCCAGGATGGCTTATCGCGCCCCCCGGCATAGAATAGGAAACCACCCGGTTCCGAGATCTTGACCACCGGCTTGACCGCGAGGTAGACATCGCTGGAACGATAACGGCCGCTGCCGAAGACGACGAGCTGCGGGCCGTCACCCGGGAGTTCGTGTTCACGCGCGTCAACGATCATTGTCGACACATTGATGAACTTGTAGCGTGACACCTCGTGCAGGAGCGTGAAACTAAGGCCATTATCACCTGACCGGGCAAGTATCGACCTGCCCATCATGGCGTACTTCCCCACCAGCCGGCGATCAGTACTGAAGAAAACGTACATCCCACCGTTCCAGCTGACCCCGTCGAGAGGCACCTCGAAGGCGCCCTGCGTAATACCGGAAACTAACGGCGGCCGAGGGAGGAACAGGAGTTCAACTCCATCATCAGCGTTCTTGTCCCTGCTGTACGCGATGGCGTCGAGATCATCGTTGGGAACGGCGTGCCCCACCCGCCAGGTATCACCGAACAGAAAATACAGGCGATCCTGGTGCGCGAACGAGACGCCAAGATCCGTGCCGATAATACCGGACCTGCTCTGGGTCCGATTGAAGGCGTATCTTGGCGTTCCCACCCCATTCCAGCCTTCGCGATCAAACTCGCCAGTTAGCTGAACGACTTTCTGGGCCCGGTGAGTGAGCGAGGCGTGCCGCTGGAGAATTGTGAAGCGGTTGGTCCGGACCCAGATCTCCCCGGCGTGATCGGCTGGGTGCCAGTAATGAACGACCGAGCCCCGGGGCTCATCGACGAGGGCCTCGAAATTTCCATTACCCAGCGGGCCGAAACTAGACTGGATGATCGCCCCGAACCCCGCGCAAGACTGAGTGATGAATCGCCCCCTAACCCACGGCCCGGAGACGTCATTCTTATCCTGGAAGAAATGGCGGAGCTCTATCGAGCCATCACGGAGACGAAGCGGCACCACGACGTCGAATCTGCCGCCCTGTTGCCGGCCCAAGGCGGATTGGATAATGCAGCCGGGACCAGCCACATCGTCCCGCTCACCCGTGATCTCTCGTCCGCGCGCCCAGGGCGCATGCGTGGTCATCGTCAATCTTTGACGCAGCGGAGAGGGCAGGCGGGCGTCGTTGTTGTCACGGAAAAAATGACGCAACTCCACACCCCCGCCAGCCTTCCGCAACGGCACGACCACCTCAAAATTGCCGTGCCGCCCCGGACTGGAGACGGACTGGATGATGCAGCCAGGCCCAGCCACATCATCCTGCTCACCCGTAACACTCTGCCCGCGAATCCACGGCAGGGCGGCATCATTATTATCACGGAAAAAATGACGCAACTCCACACCCCCGCCAGCCTTCCGCAACGGCACGACCACCTCAAAATTGCCGTGCCGCCCCGAGCTGGAGGCGGACTGGATGATGCAGCCAGGCCCAGCCACATCATCCTGCTCACCCGTAACGCGCCGCCCGCGGATCCACGGCAGGCGAATTTCACTATTGTCGGGCGTCCAGGGCAGCGCGAGATTGCTATTATCGCGGTACCAATACCACAATTGGCCGCCCTCTACGATGACCGCCTCAAAATTACCGTGGTGAGCCTTCCTGAAGTCGGATTGGATGAGACTGACATACACCCTGGACATCTCAGCGGTTCTTTCCGATCAAGAAGATCACTGGGCGAAGAGCGCCCGGATGTCATCGGCGGTCAGGGCGGACCCGAACGCCTCGCCCTCGTCTATCACCCCGGAGAACAGCTCCGCCTTGCGGGTGGATAGGGCCAGCACCTTCTCCTCGATGGTGTCCCGGGAGATGAGCCGGTAGACCATGACGTTGCGGGTCTGCCCGATGCGGTGGGTGCGATCCACGGCTTGAGCTTCGGTGGCCGGATTCCACCAGGGGTCGAGCAGGAAGCAGTAGTCGGCCTCGGTGAGGTTCAGCCCGAACCCGCCGGCCTTGAGGCTGATCAGGAACACGGGCGCGGCGCCGTCTTTGAACCGGGCGACGACGCCGCTCCGGTCGCGGGTTTTCCCGTCGAGGTAGCAGTAGTCGATACCGGCCGCGTCCAGGCGCTCGCGCACGAGCGCGAGGAATGCGGTGAACTGGCTGAACACCAGTGCGCGGTGCCCGCCATCGATCACCTCGCCGAGCTTGTCCAGCAGCGCGTCGATCTTGCCACTGCTGCGGCCGGTGTCGGCCGGGTCGACCAGCCCGGGGTGCAGGCTCAGCCGGCGCAGCAGGGTCAGCGAGCGCAGGATGGTGAACCGGTTGCGGTCGACATCGTCGATGAGGCCGAGCACCTTCTGCCGCTCCCGCTGCAGCTGCCGCTGGTAGATCCGGCGGTGGGCCGGGTCCAGCTCCACGTCCATGACCTGCACCTGCTTCTCCGGCAGCTCCGCGGCGACCTGCCCCTTGGTCCGCCGCCGCATGAGTGGCTTGATCCGCCGCCGCAGCCGGGCCAGCAGCTCCGCGTCGGCCTGTTTCTCGATCGGCCGGGCGTAGTGCTCCTTGAACCGGGTCGGGTTCGGGAACAGCCCGGGTGCGGTGATCGAGAGCAGTGACCACAGCTCCATCAGGTTGTTCTCCATCGGCGTGCCGGTGATGCCCAGCTTGAACGCCACCGGCAGCCGCCGGGCGCACTGGTAGGCCTTCGACTGGTGGTTTTTCACGAACTGCGCCTCGTCGAGGATCAGCCCGGACCAGGACTGCGCTGAATGGGCATCGAAGTCGAGCCGGAACAGCGTGTAGGAGGTGACGACCACGTCAGCCCCGGCGATCACCTCGGGCAGGTCCTGCCCCCGCCGCCGCAGCGTATCGGTGACTCCGACCACGGTGAGCCCGGGCGCGAACCGGGCGGCCTCGGCGGCCCAGTTGGCCACCACGCTGGTCGGTGCGACGATCAGGAACGGACTGATCCCCAGGTCGGCCTGCTTGGCGTGGCAGATCAGCGCCAGCGCCTGCACCGTCTTGCCCAGTCCCATGTCGTCGGCGAGAATCCCGCCCAGCCGGGAGCCCCACAGCAGCGCCAGCCAGCCGAACCCGTCACGCTGATAGGGCCGCAGCTGCGCGGTCAGCCCGGCGGGCGGGTCAACCGCAGTGGCGGCGTCGAGGGCCAGCAGCGCGGACACCTGCTGCTGCCAGGCCCTGGCTTGCCGCTCAA
>DASTBN010000246.1:0-2439 GCA_035712045.1 Pseudonocardiaceae bacterium | reverse complement strand
CGGCAGCTTGGCCAGCGTGACCAGATCCGGGCAGCTCACCGGGCTGGCGAGCAGGTCGCGGCGCTGGAAATCGATCGAGACCATGTTCGGGGCCAGTTCCCGGACCTGGCATCGGGCCACTCCCCGGGCGCAGGCCAGCGCCCGGGTAGCCTCGTCAAAGTCTTCGGGCTTCTGGCCGGGTAGCAGGCGCACCCGGACCATGTCCCACGACGCGCCCGAACGCACCCCCAGCACCCGGGGCAACTGAGCCGGAGCTGGCCGTCGACTGCGGCCCAGGGCACGGCCGAGCGGAGTGAACGCCAGCACGACCGGTGCCCTGTCTGGTGTGATGCCCAGGCCGCAGGCGTGCAGCCACTCGGGCAGCTTGGTGGCGTAGATGGCCCAGCGCAGCCACCACGCCCGCAGATGCCGACCCGCCCACGCGTCAAACGACCTCACATGGAGTAGCCGCCATACGGCGAGCGCCACCACGACCGCGCTAGCGGTGGTAGTCAGCGAGAACCAGCCCCACCACTGCCACCACGCCAGGATTGCGATCACGGTCAGGCTGGTCCGCCAATGCGTGATCGTTTGGCGTAGCGCCCAGGCCACGCCCTTGATCGCCAGCCACAGGGCGAGCATCACGGCCGCTGCGGCGGCCAGCGCCTCGGCGATCTTGATCAGCACATGGCCGATCCTGGCCAGCACCCATACGAACACACCCAGCCCGGCACCGCCCGCGATCAGTGCGGCGATCATCCACACATCCATCAGCACTCACCGCCACAGCCCCGGTCGCCACTCGGGCCCGAAGCGCCAATCGGCCGCCGACACGGGCACTTCAGGGCGTGCTCACCTCGTCGTACGCTCATGCGAGCTCCTCTGTCTTTGAGTTGATGGGTGGAGCGAGGCGCCCGACCGGCCTTGGTTTCCAGGCCCGACCGGCCGGGCGCCGCAGTTACAAGGTGATGGCCTCCACCCACGCGGCGCAGGCCTCATCCCGGGCGAGTTCGTAAGCGCCGTAGGCCTCCTGCCAGCGCACATAGGCAGCCCGCTCAGCCTCGGCCGCTTCGTCACATAGCCGCTCAGCGTGTTCGTGCGACTCTTTGAGCTGCGCCAGATCGGGGTTCATGGCTGCCGCGCTCATCACGTGCCTGACCCGGTGGCCGTCTTCGCCGGACCAGCGGCAGTGGCCGACTGTGGGACGATCGCGTCAGCCCGGAACGCCACGCCGCCGCGACCGTCGATGATCCACGGTGTGGCGACTAGCCGGACCACCGTGACCAGCTGCCGCTTGGCTACCCTTGGTTCCCCGGATGTGGTGACCTTGATGACTTCCGCGCCGGTCTCGTCCATCGCCACCAGCTCCGTCACGTGCAACGGCGCGCCGGTCTCCCTGTCCGTCTTCTGTCGGCCGTCGTTGTCGTTTTTGGGTTGCGGAGCGCGGGAGACCACGAAGTCCACACCCTCAGTCTTGATCTCCAACTGCATTGTTGGCTGTCCCCTCAGATCGGTTGTGGCGGGCCGGATGACCCGCATACCAATCAAACGGCAGAACAGCCGATCTGAAGGGGTCCGCGAACTAGTCCCGAGCTAGTCTTCTACTAGTCCCGGCAATCCTTCTGGGTGACAACGAGAATGATTTCATCGTCAGGCAGCGGCGTGCTGACGTTTCTGGGACTAGTGGCCTGGTGGTCGTCGGGGACTAGCGAACGGACCTTCCAAGCCCGCGTATGAAACAGGTTCGATCAGCTTATGGTGAGCAGGCGGGTCAAGAAAACCGGCACCATCCAGATCACCGGTCTCGATGGCCAAACTCACGATGTCACCGACGACAAAGTGTTAGCTGGTCAGCGCTCCGGTCGCTACCAGACGCGGTGCGGGCGTCTCGTTTCTGCCGCCGCGTCGGCCACGCCGATCGGTCGGCGCTGCGCTGATTGCATCGCGGTCTCGGTGGCACGGGAGCAGGCACCGGCCGTGCACACGACTCGCCGCTACCGGCATCGTCGACCCGGGTGGCTACGGCGGATTCTGCGCTCCCGCCGCGACCGTGCCACCGGTGCCAGGAGCCAGTAAGCGTCATGGCCAGGGCATCGTTGACCGGAACCGATCTTTACCACTGGATCGCTCTTCGCCGGGTCTTCGACGGTGAGGTGGTCAAGCTGGGTCGCTGCTGGCGGGATCATGGCCACCGCGTACCGGGCTATGTCACCGAGGCTCTCGATGAGTTGCTGACAGGCGGCTTGGTGACGCTGACCGATCCTGGCCCGATGGCGGAGGGCAGTGCGTTGGCAGCGCTGACGAGCTCTGGGACAGTCCGCTTCGAGCAGCTATGCCAGAGAGCCGGAATTCCCTCAGGCGGCGAGTTGGGCGAGATGTTCGTCGAGGACGCGGAGGGCGCGGGGGCCGATCGGGCGGGCCGCGACAGCGCGGAAAGCGCGCAGGCGGGCGGTACCGGTG
>DASTBN010000245.1:0-2731 GCA_035712045.1 Pseudonocardiaceae bacterium | reverse complement strand
TGGTTCGGCCGGTTCAGCTGGTTTGGCCGGTTCGGCCGGGACAGCGGCGGGGGCGGTTACGGGTGCGGGAGTGACGATGGGTGGTGTCACGACCGGTAATGGCGCGACCTGCGGTGCGCGTGTCTTGGCTGGGATCGGCTTTCTCGGTTTCGGCTTCGCTACTTGAGGCACCGGATTGATGACAGGTGCCGTGACCCGGCGGGGCGTCGGCACCGCCTGCCGTACCGGGGAAGCGGGAGCCAGCGGGGTAACTGGCGCTGCGGGTGCCACCGGCACGGTGGCGGGACCTGGAGTGATCGCCTTCGCGACGTTCGGATCGGCTGCGGTATCCGGCGGGGCTGGCACGCCCGCGTGCCGGGCCTCCGGCACGGGAGCGGCTCCCGCGAAGACCTGGTCCTGGATGGCGCTCTGATCGGGCTGTTGCTGGGTGACCAGGGTGGCCAACGCGGCAACCGCCACGACGGAAACTCCGAGAAAAGCCAGCGCGGTTTCGTTCGAACGCCGGTAAGTACTCATCCATTCCCCCTAGCGCGGCCTTATGAAGGTCCGCACCAATGCATCCGGGCGCGATAATGACACCTCGGCCCCGAAATGCGTGCCGCGAAATCCGCGGCGAATCGGCGAACCCCTCTCGGTTGTGCTACCCCGACCCCGCTACTCAGCGTAGGTCGCCGTTCAGCGGTAAGCAAGGCCTGGACGCGCGGAGGTTCAACCGTGGGTAATAGATGCCTCGAGGGAAACCACGCCCCGGTGCGCCGCGAGCACACGATCATCGGGCCGGCCGTCACCGGCACCATCCCCGCGCACCTCGACGGGTGGTACCCGCGACGGCGACACCATCGTGCTGGACGTCGTGCGGCACCCCAGGATGTTCGCGCCCGACCTATCGCTAGCGCAGTGACCTGGTCATCCTCGATGCCGCCAGCCTGGAGGCGATCGCCATGATTCACCTGCCCTGGGCGGTCCCGTTCGGATTCCACGGCGACTGGCTGCCGTCACACTGTGGGCCGGTAGGGCTTCACTGGCCGGGGCGCCCGGAATCGTTGTTGTTGATACCGCTGGCGAGCGCGATGCCAAGCATCTGCGCGAGCAGCAGCATCTCCCGTTCATGCTGCGGCAGTAGTACTCCTGGTGAGAGCGCGTCAAGGGTCAAGAGGCCGTAAATCTCCGCGCTGGTGGCCACGGGGACAGAGATATAAGTCTTATAATTGTAATTTTTATCGGGAGGAAATCTGTCAGGGTCTTCCCTGATATCTTTCTTGAGCTCGGATTCACGGTTTTCGAGTAGCTTGAAAATCTCGATGTGCTCGGAACTCGAGAACACCGTCCGTGGTCTCGAGTCGCGTCCCGCGTAGATCTGGCAGGCCAGCCGTCTCTCGCTGCCGTGATGTTCGTATTCGAAATAACACGCGCGTGCTCCCGGTACTCCGGTAAATTGAACGACCGAGTTCACGACCGCCTGTTTCGCGGCGCCCTTCGCCTCGCCCTGCCTGATCTCGTTCGGGGCGGTGATGATCCGATCGAATATGTCCGTGAGCGGCAGCAGGACGGATCGCAGCGCGAGCCGGTAGTTGGCGATCGCCGCTTTCGCCAGGTCTTCGGCGTCTTCCCGGCCCCGGACCTCGACCCAGGTCTGGCGGGCCGGCAGAAGAAGTGCGATTACCGTGGCGATTGTGCCGCCGACTTTGATCGTCCAGCTGGTCCACGCTGAAAAATGCTCGCCGGCTTGAACCTGGGCAAGGAACGCGGCGCCCGCGAATATCGCGGCGAGGATGGCGCCACCCCACCACTGAAGGAAGCGAGGCCAGCTTCCGTTGCCCATGCTTGAGATGATACTCGGGTTAGACTGGGGGCTGAGTGATGCGGTTCGGGCGATAAGGCATAGTGCGGAAGTATTGATGTAGTTAGCCATCGAGCGCTCAGTCATGTAGCATGACGCACGTAGCGGAAAGCAGGATCACTGTGGGGAGGTTGTTTGTGGTGACACGTGGTGTGTGCACCGGCAGGCTCCCGAGCGCCGACCCCGAGGTCGAGCGGGCTGCCGACGACGTCGTTCATGACCCCGACGCCTACTTCACCCGTCAGCGGGAGTTGTGTAAGCGGGAGGCTCAGGAGTACGTGGAGCAGGAGCTTCATGCTCTGTCGATGAGCCGCCGTCGCGCCGGGATCAGGGCGTTCCTGGCCAGGCTGTCCCGCGCTCGCGGGTGAGCTTGGATCACCCGGCACCGCAGGGGCAGTGCATGCGCGCCCTGCGGGCCGTGAGGTGGCTTGCTTGAGTGAGTTACCGCTCAGCGGCGGCGGAGGAGAGCACGACGGTCAGCGGCACGGCGAACGTTTGACCCTTGCACTTGTTATCCGTGGTCGGCGCCATCTTCACGGAAAGATCGTAGGCCCGAACCCCGCCAGGCTTGATGAAACCGACCGGACCCTCGACGGCGGCGGTGGTGATGGTGGCCGCAGCACAGCCGCTGGGCGTGGCTTTGGACTGGCCCGCACCAATCGAGTCGACTCGCACGCCGTAGGTGGCCGGGTTGTTGATGTAGAGCGGGAACGTCGCGGTCGCCCCGGGCGCCAGTGGCCGGACCTCGTCCTCGGGGTTCACGGTGAACTCGATGGAGGCCGTCGTGCCGGTTGGCGAGCTGCCACCGGCGGTTCCGATAAGGAAACCCACACCGACGAGCCCCAGGGAGACCAGCAGAGCTATACCGTCGAAGACGTTCAGGTTGCGGAC
>DASTBN010000244.1:0-5688 GCA_035712045.1 Pseudonocardiaceae bacterium | reverse complement strand
AGCTCGGTGGCCAGCCGGTTGACATCGTCGTACGTGCCGTCCACCGCGATGAGCGCGCCGTCATAGACCGCGGTGGTGAGCACCTTGGCGCGCTCCAGCGAGGAGGGGATGAGCACCACCGACTCCCAGCCAGCCCGCGCGGCCGCGGCGGCCACCGCGTTGGCCAGGTTGCCGGTCGAGGGGCAGGCCAGCACCCGGAAACCGAGCTGCCGGGCCGCCGCCAGCGCGACCGCCACCACCCGGTCCTTGAACGAGTGCGTGGGATTACCGGTGTCGTCCTTGACCCACAGCCTGCGCACCCCCAGGGCAGCGGCGAGCCGGTCGGCGCGGACCAGCCGGGTCAGCCCCGGCTGGGTGTTCGGGTAGTCGTCGACATCCTCTGGTACTGGCAGCAGCCTGCGGTAACGCCAGATCGACCGGGGCCCGGATTCGATGTCGGACCGGGTGATGGGCCCGAAGTCGTAGCCGACTTCCAACGGTCCGAAACATTCGGCGCACGCGAACTCCGCCGCTAGCGCGGTACTGAATCCGCATTCCCGGCACACCAGCTGGCGTGCCGCACCCAGCTCCAGGGCAGTGGTCGTTGTCGCGGCGAGTATGCCAGTCATCGCGAGGTCTCTCCTCATCTCTCCCGCACGGCGGGTCGGAATTGGCACCGTGATCGCCAGCGACCTCGCGGTATGAGGACATGCGCGTCAGCTGGCGTCGGTTGCCGGGGCTTCACCGGGCCGGTCCCTCTGCCCCTCTGGATGAGCGGTATGTGGTTGTGCTCTTCACGGTACGTCAGTCGTTACCAGCCGCCCAGCGGAGTCCACCATGCGGGAGCTGGTGGCCGAGGGAGCACCCGATGGGATGATGCCCCCGTGAATCTTCCGGCAGGTCACCCGAGGCCGTTGCAACTCATCCTCGGCGAGGAGGAATTGCTGGTCGAACGGGCAGTGCGGGCGGTCATCGACGCGGCGCGCCGGGCCGACCCGCAAACGGACGTGCGCCGCCTGCGCGCCACGGACCTGGCCCCCGGCGAACTCGGCGAGCTGGTGAGCCCGTCACTGTTCGCGCAAGGGCGGGTGGTGGTGCTCGCGGCCGCGCACGAAGCGGGTAAGGACACCGCCGAGGCGATCCTGGCCCACGCCCGTTACCTGGCCAGCGCAGCGGACGGCATCGTCCTTGTCGCCGTGCACGCGGGCGGCGCCCGGGGTAAGGCGCTGGCCGACGGGTTGCGGGGGGCGGGTGCCGTGGTCACCGAATGCCCCCGGATCACCCGCTTCGAGGACCGGGCCAGTTTCGTCCGCGATGAGGTCCAGCGGGCCGGTGGGCGGATGAGCGCCGGCGCGGTCACCGCGCTGCTCGACGCGGTCGGTTCTGACCTGCGCGAGCTCGCGTGCGCCGCAGCCCAGCTGTGCGCCGACAGCGGCGGATCGGTGGACGAGGCGGCGGTGCATCGGTACCACCGGGGCCGCGCTGAGGTCACCGGTTTCTCGGTCGCCGAGAAGGTGATGACCGGTGACCGCACCGCCGCTGTGGAGACCTTGCGCTGGGCGATGGCACTCGGGGTGCCGCCCGTCCTCGTCGCGGACGCCCTCGCCGACGCCGTGCGCACCGTCGCCCGGGTCAGTGCCTCGGGCCGGGGGGACCCCTACCGGCTGGCCAGCACTCTGGGCATGCCCCCCTGGAAGGTCAAGAAGGCGATGGCGCAGGCCCGTGGCTGGGAACGTGAGGGGCTGGCGAAGGCGATTCAGCTCGTCGCGGCGGTCAACGCCGACGTCAAGGGTGTCGCCGCAGACCCTGAGTACGCGCTGGAACGCGCGGTGCTCGCGCTGTGCGCCGCCCGCCGCGGCTGAACCGCGTCAGAGCTGGTTGTTCCGCTGGGCCATGGCTGACTTGCGGTTCGCCGCCTGATTGCGGTGGACGACGCCCTTGCTCACAGCCTTATCCAGTGCCCGGCTAGCGACCACAAGCTCTGCCTGCGCGCGGTCCTGATCGCCAGCGGCGGCGGCTTCACGGAACCGGCGCACAGCGGTCTTCAGCGACGACTTGATGGACTTGTTGCGCAGTCGCGCCTTCTCATTGGTCCGGATCCGCTTGAGCTGCGACTTGATGTTGGCCACGCGTTACCTTCGATCTCACGGCAGGGGAGTGCCGTCGCGCGGCACGGTGCACGATCGTAACAGCCGGCACTCCGATGCCCGGCGGTCGCCTCAGAAAACCCGGTAGGGCAGGAACTTCCCATCCAGCACCAGCCGCACCCGGTCACCCTTGGGGTCTTCCCGGCGTTCGAAGGACAACTCGAAGTCGGTGGCGCTCATGATCCCGTCGCCGAACTCCTCGCGGATCAGCTCGGCCAGCGTCGCGCCGTAGACCTGGACTATCTCCCGCAGCCGGTACACCACCGGCTCGGTGGTGTCGACCATCTCCGCGCCGCGCACTGGGGGTAACTGCAACGCGTCGACGACCTCGTCGTCCAGCTGCAGCAGCCGCCCCACAGCGCGGGCCTGCTCAGCATCCAGCGGCTGCTGGCCCAGGACCGCTGAGGTGCTCCACACCAATGACCGGTCCAGCGTCTCCGCGATCTTCAGCCAGGACACCTGAAGGCGGTGCTTGGCGGCGAGGGCTGCGGCGGCGGCCTCCCGGCGTCCTAACATGGGCAGCGGCACGATCGTCACGCTTGTCTCTCCTCCCGTTGGAATACTCCCTCCCCGATCATCCTCGCCCCGTCCGGCCGGCGTCACGCAGCCGAGAGCGAACAGCGCCGCAGCGGCTGCTCCGGCGGCGAGGGCCCGCTCGATGCCGCGTGCGACCATGACGTGACGCCTGTTGCCTCCTGAGGATTGCTGAGTGACGACCTTCGCTGACAAGACGTTCACCCCGCCCGGGCTGATCCGCAACTTCTGCGTGATCGCCCACATTGACCACGGCAAGTCCACCCTGGCCGATCGCATGCTCCAGCTCACCGGGGTGCTCGACGAGCGCAATTACCGCGCGCAGTACCTGGACCGGATGGACATTGAGCGTGAGCGGGGCATCACCATCAAGGCGCAGAACGTCCGGCTGCCCTGGCGGGTCGACGGTGTCGATCATGTACTGCACCTGATCGACACCCCCGGTCACGTGGACTTCACCTACGAGGTCTCCCGCGCGCTGGAGGCCTGTGAAGGCGCGGTGCTGCTGGTCGACGCCGCGCAAGGCATCGAGGCGCAGACGCTGGCGAATCTATACCTGGCGCTGGAGAACGACCTGCGGGTCATCCCGGCGCTCAACAAGATCGACCTGCCGGCGGCCGAGCCGGACCGCTACGCCGAGGAGCTGGCGCACATCCTGGGTTGCGCGCCCGGGGACGTGCTGCGGGTCAGCGCCAAGACCGGCCAGGGTGTGCGGGAGCTGCTCGACGTGGTGGTCAGGCAGGTCCCCGCCCCGGTAGGGGATCCCGCGGCCCCCACCCGGGCGATGATCTTCGACTCGGTGTATGACTCCTACCGGGGCGTGGTCACCTACATCCGGGTGGTGGACGGGCGGATCATGCCCCGGGACCGGATCCGGATGATGTCCACAGGTGTCACCCACGAGCTGCTCGAGGTCGGCATCATCTCGCCCGACCAGAAGCCCTGCGACGGCCTGGGCGTCGGTGAGGTCGGCTACCTCATGACCGGAGTGAAGGACGTCCGGCAATCCCGGGTCGGCGACACCATCACCAGCGAGCGGGGCGGCGCCACCGTCGCGCTGCCCGGCTACCGCACTCCCAAGCCGATGGTCTTCGCCGGGCTCTACCCCATGGACGGCTCGGACTACCCCGAGCTGCGCGACGCCCTGGACAAGCTGCGGCTCAACGACGCCGCGCTGAGCTACGCACCGGAGACCTCCGCCGCACTGGGGTTCGGGTTCCGCTGCGGGTTCCTCGGCCTGCTGCACCTGGAGATCACCCGGGACCGGCTGGAACGGGAATTCGGTCTCGACCTCATCTCCACCGCGCCCAACGTGATCTACCGGGTGATGCTCGACGACGGCGGCGAGCAGACCGTCACCAACCCGGCGGACTGGCCCGCGGGCAAGATCGCCGAGGTGTTCGAGCCGGTGGTGCGCTGCACCGTAATCGCCCCGTCGGACTACGTCGGCACCATCATGGAGCTGTGCCAGAGCCGCCGCGGCACCTTGCTGGGGATGGACTACCTGTCGGCCTCCCGGGTGGAGCTGCGTTACACCCTGCCGATGGCCGAGATCGTCTACGACTTCTTCGACGCCTTGAAGTCCCGCACCCGCGGCTACGCCTCGATGGATTACGAGGACGCCGGTGAGCAGGCCGCCGACCTGGTGAAGGTGGACATCCTGCTCCAGGGCGAGCCGGTGGACGCGTTCTCCGCGATCGTGCACCGGGAGGCCGCTTACGGCTATGGCACCTCGATGGCGGCCAGGCTGCGGGAGCTCATCCCGCGCCAGCAGTTCGAGGTGCCGATCCAGGCCGCGATCGGCTCCCGGATCATCGCCCGGGAAACCATCCGTGCCATCCGCAAGGACGTGCTGGCCAAGTGCTACGGCGGTGACATCACCCGCAAGCGCAAACTGCTGGAGAAGCAGAAAGAAGGCAAGAAGCGGATGAAGACGATCGGCCGGGTCGAGGTCCCCCAGGAGGCTTTCGTCGCCGCGCTGTCCACCGACGACTCGGCGAAGCCCGGCACCAAGAAATAGCGATCCGGCGAGATCGTCTGACTGTCAGGGGGCTCTGCTGTCAGGGGGCTCGGCCAGACTTGGCGTGACCGGGAGGGGAGGGGACCATGACAACCATGAGCGCTGACCAGAGTTCCGCCGGAGTTGCCGAAGGTCGCCCGTTCACCGTGGACGATCTGGAGGCGATACCCGATGACGGCCACCGCTACGAGCTCATTGACGGGATGCTCATCGTGAGCCCAGCCCTCGGCTGGTATCACCAGCAGGGCAGTGGTGCGCTGTTCGTGCAGCTCTGGAACGCGTGCACTCCAGAGTTCCGGGTGCTCTCGGCGCCGTTCAGCGTCCGCACCTCGGTGCTTAACGAGCTCCAGCCCGACATCCTGGTGGCGCGCTACACCGACCTGACGCCCAAGAACCTGCCGACCGCGCCGGTGCTGGCGGTCGAAGTGCTCTCCGCCAGCACGGCAATCAACGACCTGAACAACAAGAAGGCCGCGTATCAGCGGATGGGAGCCGCGTCGTATTGGGTGCTCGATCCGGAGCCACCAGGCGCGCTCACTGTTTTCGAGCTCGACTCGCGGGGCCGTTATGGCCAGGTGGCCAGTGTGAGCGGGGAGGAGAAGCTCACCACCGAGCGGCCGTTCCCGATCACCATTGTGCCGGCCCGGTTGCTGGATGGCCTGGGACCGTAGCCTCAGCGGATAAAAACGATCTTCCCTGCGGTGTCCCCGTCGAGCATGGCCTTGAAGCCCCGCTCAGCGTCGGACATCGGCAGTTCGGCTCCGATCTGCGGGCGCACGCCGGTGATGTCTACGAACGACAGCAGATCGCGCAGCTCGTCATAGGTGCCCATGGTGGAGCCGACCATCCGCAGCTGCAGGAAGAACAGCCGGGGCAGCTCGGCGCGTTCGGCGTCACCGCTCGTGGCGCCGGAGCAGACGATGATCCCGCCGGGCTTGAGGCACTTCGCCGAGTGTGACCAGGTGGCCTTGCCGATGGTCTCGAACACCGCGTCCACCCGCTCGGGCA
>DASTBN010000243.1:0-6274 GCA_035712045.1 Pseudonocardiaceae bacterium | reverse complement strand
CGATGGCGTCACTAGGCCCTGGTCATCTGTTCAACACCGCCACGGTCGATGTGTTCTTGTGGGTGCTGGCGACGTGGCTGCTGGTTCGGTGGGTGCGGGTTCGTGACGATCGGCTGCTGGTGGGACTGGGGGTCGTCACGGCCCTCGCGCTGCAGAACAAGTGGCTGATCGTCGCCTTCTGGGGCGTTCTCGCGGTGAGCGTGCTCGCAGCGGGCCCGCGGGAGCTCCTGCGGAGACCGTTGCTGTGGCTGAGCGCGGCTCTGGTGGCGCTCACCACGTTGCCTGGCTTGCTGTGGCAGGCCCACCATGGATGGCCACAGCTGGCGTTAACGAGGGTGATCGCCGCCGAAGAGGACGTCATCGGCGGCCGATGGACGTTCCTGCCGCTGATGCTGCTGACAGCTGGCGTGGGGACCGGGATGGCCCTGTTCTGTTATGGCCTGTGGCGGCTGCTGCGCTCAGAGCAGTTGCGTTCCTACCGCTTCCTCGGGTACACCGTCGTCGGGCTGGTCGTCGTGTTTCTCGTAGCCGACGGTCATTTCAATTATGGGTCGGGACTCGTGGCCCTGCTACTGGCCGCAGGCGCGGTGGAGGTGGAGCGGCGCGGGCCGGCTCGCTGGTGGCGCTGGGTGCTCAGCTGGCCGGTTTATGTCCTCTCGGCGATCATCGCCCTGACCGCGTTGCCGATACTGCCGGTGTGGTGGCCGACCTTCGCGAAACCGATCTCGCTGGCGAGCCTCGGCTGGCCGGAGATGGCGGATACGGTGGCCGGCGCCTACCACGCGCTGCCGCCGGCCACCCAGCGCACCACTGCGATCATGACGGATACGTACTGGGAAGCCAGCGCCCTCGACCGGTATGGCCCAGCCCGCGGGCTGCCGCACCCGGTCAGCCCGCATCGTGGCTACTGGTATTTCGGCGCGCCAGCTAGTGATAGGGACACGGTGCTCTTCCTCGGATCTGACTCCACTTACCTGCACCGATATTTCACCGATGTTCGCCAGGTAGCCGCCCTCGACATCCCGTTGACGAGTCCCTACCTGGGGGCGACCCCGCTTTGGCTTTGCCGAGGTCCGAAGACACCGTGGATACAGCTGTGGCCCCAGCTCCGCCACCTGTGACCGCTAGCCCTCACAGGTGGCGGTCAATCAACTACCTTCCGTCGAAGGAGCCGCTGTGTTGGCGCAGACACTGAACGACGGCCGCGAAGCAGGGAGTGCTGCTCGTCGTTTTCGCCGGCTCAGTGGTGTGGACGGGCACTTCCTCAACCTGGAGATGCCCGGGCAGCCGATGCAGATCATCGCTCTGGGGCTGCTCCGATCGCCCCCTGGCGTCGTCCTCACCCTGGAGGACCTGCGCCGGCACCTCGCAACTAGGCTTGATCAGCTACCCGCGTTCCGGCGGCGACTCGTCCCCGTTCCTATGGGTCTAGCCAACTCCGTGCTGGTCGACGATCCCTATTTCGATCTCACCGCGCATCTGAGCCGGATAGTCCTCCCGGCGCCGGGCGGGCCGGAAGAGCTCGATGCGGCCTGTGGCCGACTGGTTTCCCGCCACCTGGACCGTAGCCGCCCGCTGTGGCGGATCACCCTGATTGACGGTCTCGCCGACGGGCGCCAAGCACTGGTGCTGGAAGTCCATCACGCCGTGATGGATGGATTCGCCACGGGTACCGCATTGGCGCGGATCTTCGCTGACGGCGAGGCAGTCGGCCCGCCAGCCCTGCGGGCGTCGGGACGGTTGCCGGGACGTGGGCGGATGGTCGCCGCCGCGCTGGCCGAGGACGCCCGGCTCCTGGCCCGGCTGCCGGGGCTGATCGGCCGCGCCCGACAGGCCAGGGCGGCGGTGCGGCAGCGGCTGGCCGAGGCGGTGGTGACCGTGCCGAAGGCGGGCGTTGACGTACCAGCGTCGCTCATCAACACCGGATTCACTGCCGAACGTCGATTCGCCCAGGCCGCTTTGCCGCTGGACGCTGTGTTAACGGTGAAGGAGGCCGCTGGCGTCACCGTCAACGATGTGGCTCTGGCGGTTGTCGGTGGTGCCCTGCGCGCATTCCTCCAGGCGCGCGACGCGTTGCCGGACCGGCCGCTCGTGGCGGGTGTCCCGGTCGGCATGACGGAATCGGTCTCAGCGCCGCGTGCGGAGGGCAACCGGATTTCGTTCCTGCGAACCACCCTCGCCTCGGACATCGCCGATCCGTGGGAGCGCTTGCGGAGAGTCAGCGCGGTTACCACGGAGGCAAAGGCTTGTCTCGAGCTTGAAGGCCGGGAGCTGGTGGAGGACTGGCTCGCGTGCGTTCCGCCGATACTGGGGGCTCCGGCGGCGCGGCGCCACGAGACGGCCAGGCGCCGTCCCGACGGGCCACCGGTAAACCTCAGCGCGAATGTCGTGGTGTCCAACCTCCGGGGACCTGCCTCGCCATGGCAGCTCGGATCCACCGTGGTGGAGGAGGTGTACATGGCACCGCCGGGCGAGGGGGCGGGCGTCAACTTCCTGTTCTGGGACTACGCCGATCGTCTGTGCTTCGGCATTCTGTCATTCTCGGAATCGATCGAGGACCCCCGGGAGCTGGCCACCGGGCTGTCCCGTTCGCTCGACGAGTTCGTCGCCGCTGGGATCCGCCGGGTCCCGACTGCGTGAGGGTTACAACAGCTTCTCTAGGTGGTCGGCCGCTGCGCTGGCACCGCCAGCGGCGGCGAAGGAGGCTTGCACCCGCCGCGCCGCGCTCCGGTAGGACGGGTCGTCCAGCACGGTTGTGATGGCGCCGCGCAGCTCGGTGGCGCTGACCCGGCTGAAGTGGACCCTGATGCCGGCCCCAGCGTTGACGACCTGCCCCGCGACCACGGGCTGCTGATCGCGGATGGGGGCCAGGACGAGGGGCACGCGGTGCGCGAGAGCTTCGCAGATCATGTTGTGGCCCGCGTGGCAGATCACCGCGTCCAGGTGCGGAAGCAGGTCGAGTAGCGGAACGAACTCCCGGACCAGAACGTGGTCTCCCACAGCGCCGATCAAGTCAGGGGGCGCGACGAGAATCGTCTGTAACCGGTGCGCCAAGGGCGCTACCGCCTCCACGGTCGTGGCGAAGAACCGCTCGCCCGCCTCGGCGTTGACGGTGCCGAGCGAAACCACCACGTGCTGGCGGGCGGGATCCAGCCAGTCCCACGGGAACGCGGGCTTACGGGCGCGCGTGCCGATCGCGGGTCCGACGAAGGCATAGTGGCCGGGAAACGCCCCGAGGTCTCCCACCAGCGCTTCGGTGGTGAACACCAAGACGAGCTGGTCAGAGAACCGCAAGTCAACCGGGTCCGGCACGGCGAAGCGGTGCTGGAACTCGGTCTGCAGCTGCTGGATCCACCTGCCTAGGCCCGGCATGGTCGCGAACTGGTCGGTCAGCTCCGACGAGGTCGAGGCCGAGGTCACCCACGTCAGCCCGCGCTGACGGGCGACCAGCGCTCCGGCCAGGGCTTGCTGGTCGGCGATCAGGACGTCGGGGCGGAACTCCTCGACTGCGGCCGCGACGCCGGGAACCATCGAGTCCGCTAAGGGCAGCAGGAAGTCCTGCCACAAGAACCGGAACGCCGCCACCCGCGGCAGGCTCTGCCAGCGCTGCTGGAGCTGCGCCGGGGTCTGGCCATCGATGTCCGCCTCGACGGGGATCAGCCTCGCCTCAGGCGGCAGCAGCGGGCCGACGGCCTCGGCGGGCGCGGCCCAGGCGACCTGATGGCCGCGCTGCGCGAGTTCCGCTCCGACGGCCACGGTGGGCATGGTGTGCCCGACCAGCGGGGGCACCACGAACAGGAACCGGCTCATCCGGCCAGCGCGTTCTCGGCGGGCCGCGCTCCGGTGCCGATGTTCAGCCACCGCAGCAGCAGATCGCACAAGATGCCGGGCGCCTCCACGATCAGGAAATGGCTACAACCCGGCACGAGGGCGAGATCGCAGTCCACCAGATTGCGCTTGAGTCTGTGACCTTGCTGGATGATGTCTGAGTGCTCGCCGTACACGGTCAGCGTGGGGCAGGTCACCGACCGCAGGTCGGCATCACAGAAGGGCCGCTGCGCCCGCAGGTCCGCGGCCAGGGTCGTGCTTTTGACAAGAACGTCGATGGCCGAATAGAAACGGCGGAGTTTGCGACCGTACTGCGCGCGCCTGCCCGCCAGAACCTTTCTGAGCTCCATCCCGTCCGCGAGCATCCGGGCCATCTTCTCTTCCCACTCTGTTTCGCCCATGACTGCGGGCTCCACCACAGCTTCGATCAACATCAGGCTCCCGACCCGGGCGGGATGGCTCATGGCCAGTGCGAGCGCGACCGTTCCGCCATAGCTGTTGCCAACCACGTGGACCGGCCGATTCACTCCTAACGCGTCGAGGAGCGCGGTGAGGTCGCGAACCGAGGCCTCGACCGAGTAGCCCGTGGGCGGTCGCTCGGTGCTGCCGTGCCCGCGCAGGTCGTACAGGATGACATCGACGCCCGCTTGAGCCGCTGGGTTGGCCAACGTGTAATAGAAGCTCGACATGTTGTCGACACCCAGCCCGTGCACGAACACGACGGTCGGCGGGTCCGCATGATGATCCGTACACCCGATCGGCTGGCGCGCGGGCAGGCGCTGCACGTGGAACCGGATGCCCCCCGCGATGACCTCAGCCACGAGCCCCGCCGACAACCGAGGTAGTCATACGGTTCGCGACATGGCTAACCACGTCACCGACTGTCAGCCTGATGATCTCATCGATCCTCTTGTCCGCCAGGAACTCCACGAAATTGATCCGCTCGCCATAGGTCTCGGTAAGTTTGGCAGCCAGCCGGACGAACTCGATGCTCTCCAGCTCGAGATCGGCGTCGAAAGACGTGCCCATCCCAATGTCTAGATTCAGCAGATAATCCTCCCCGATGATCTCCACGAGCATCTGGGTGATCTCAGCCAGAATCCGTTCCTCGTCATGCGTCATCTGTTTCTCCTCCCTCGGTCCAGGCCAGCGCGTAGGGCTCGGGCGCGGTACCCAGAGCGGTGCGGGTCCAGCGGGTACGGCGATCCGCGTGATCGCGGTGGTTGCGGACCAGCAGCCGGTCGCCGGTGACTTGCTCCACCACGAAGAGGTCTTTGCGGCCACCTAGGCCGGTGCCCTCCGCCTTCGCGGCCGCTTCCTTCGCCGTCCAGAACCGGGTCAGCCAGCTCGCCCGGGCGGCGCGCGGATCCGGTGACTGCCCGCACACCTCGGTGAGCAGCGCACGCTCGGCCTCAGTCATGATCGCCGCTTCGGTCTCGGCGTCACGGTCCTTGACCAGCTCGATGTCGACCCCGGGTGGCTTACCGGTGTGGCCGACGAGCGCCACCGCGAGTGGGCCGGAGTGCGCGAGGGAGATCGCTGGCGGGACGGCGAATGGGCCGGTCACGAACGGACGGCCGCTCTCGTCGTTGCCGACCGTGATTTCCACCGGGTAGATCGGGTCGGCACCGGTGTCCCAGAGCGACTGCCGAACCGCGTCCTTGACCGCGATCCTGCCCAGCAGCCATTGCCGGGCGGTCCTCGGGTTGCGCTGGGAGTACTCCGTCCGCTCGGCTTTGCTCAGGTACCGGCGGACGGCCAGTTCCTGGGAACCCAGGTCTCCCCAACGGTCCCGGACCAGGAAGACCCCGCCAGGCTGGCGCTGGGCGATCCGGTTGCGTTCCGGGAAGAAGAACGTCGGCCAGGTCACCTCATCGGTGCGGAACCTCCGGTCGATCCACCGATCGATCCGGGCGTAGAGCTGTCCGCCGACGCGCAGCTCCAGATCGGCGGACACCTTGGTGTCGGTGACGGAGCTGATCCGGACCACGCAGGACACCGCCTCACCGGGCCCGGGCTGGGGGCCGTACAGGTGTATCCGTTCGATGGAGGCCGGGAAGGCGAGCCGGTCTTCCCGCATCCGCTGCATGATCCAGAAACCGAGGAGCTGGCCGGCGTTGTCCAGCAGCGCACCGGGTGTGGGCGAGGCCGTGAGCACGCCGCGGATGCCGTCGTCGGCGATCGGGCCCAGCTCGGCGACACACTGGAACCGGGGTCCGTGGAACATCCACCGGTCGCCATAGAGGGCCGCCGGGCTCACCTCGCACGGTCCCTCGCTGCTCAGCGGGCGTCCGGGCGTGACCGGGGGCGTGGGGTAACGATCGGCGAGGACCACCGTGCCGTTCGCGTAGTCGTCGATCGCCACCGCGACGCTGCCATCGGCGTTGCGCTCGGCCTCGATGGTCACGCTGACCGCTGGTTCGACCGCGAGGAAGCGCAGCGCGCG
>DASTBN010000242.1:0-3952 GCA_035712045.1 Pseudonocardiaceae bacterium | reverse complement strand
AAAATCTCATCCGTGCTGGTCAGGCGGCATGGTGGTACTCGTGGAGGATGCCGCCGAGTCGATCACGTCGCCGGATGGTGAGGTGATCCAGTCGGCCTGATTCGGTGATCGGCGGGGGGAGTGGGCGAAGGGGAGTTGCGGCCCGCAGGGCGCGGTGTGTCCGGTGGCCGTTATAGAACGCTTCGAATTCGCGCAAGGCGTGCGGCAGGTGGGCCTGGTTCAGGATGAGGGTGCGGTCGAGCAGTTCGGTTCGGCAGGTTCGGATCCAGCGTTCCATGATTGCGTTCATCCGCGGTACGCGGATCCCAGTCTCAGTAATTGTGATGCCGCTGTCGGCAAGAACGGCATCGAAGGCGGCGGTGTACCTGCTGTCACGGTCCCGGATCAGGTACTTCACGGTGGCGCTGACTTCCTGCGGGTCCATGACCAGATCAGGGTGTTGGTTTCGATGAAGTCGGCGGCGAGGAGGGCGTGAGCCTGGCTGCGCGGGAAGGTGGCCCAGGTGAGGTGGTCGCGCGACTTGGATTCCCGGGGTGGCGAGTTCGCCGTGGATTCTGCGGTAGCCCCAGCTGGGGTTGTCGCGTGCCAGGCGCAGGACGAGGGCTCGAATGCTGCGGACGGTGGGACGTCGGCCGGGTTGTTTGGGGCGGGAGACCCTGGAGTGGCGGCGACGCAGAAGGTCGCGGTACCAGCGCAGGACGGTGTCGGGGAGACGATCAGGTGGAGCCGTCGCAGCGTTGGCCGGGGGGATCATGCGGAGCAGGGCGGCGAGAAACGCCTGGTCCGGTGAGGTGAGCCGGGGTTTGTCGATTCGGCGCTGCAAGACGGCGAGTTGGTGGCGCAGTACCAGGATTTCGACGTCTTTGTCGGCGCGGCTCATCGCCAGTAACCGCAAAAGCGTGACCATGCCGGTGAGGGCGAGGTGGGACAGTCGCAGGAGCACGGCGGACGATCCTCGCCTGCCCTGTCCTGCGGTTCTCGGTGGGGCCGAGAAGGTGCAGGCCAGAGCCCACGGATGAGGTTTTCGGCACCCACAGGGATGCCGCGCGGCGAGAGCGGTGGTGATGGGATGCCAGGTGAGCGCGCTGGCCAGGGGCACGGCGAGTCGAGCGCGGCCAGTCCGGCGCGGTGGGACAGCAGCCAGCGGACGGGAATGTGCTGTTTGCCGGCGGCGGCGAACTCGGGCCAGTAGCCCGCGACGGGGGCGTCCGGGTCGAGCTCCCCTCGTTGCCCTGACAGGTGAGCGCAGGCGGCGGTGAAACCCTTGGTGGTGGAGAAGACGTATTGGAGGGTGTTCTCGGCCCAGGGAGCGCCGGTAACGGGATCGGCGGCGCCGCCCCGCAGGTCCATCACACAGCGGCCACGGTTGTAGACACACAACGCGGCGCCTGCCTCACCGCATCCAGCCAGTTTGTTCATGAGGCGGGTTACCAGTGCTGGTGGAAACCGAGCGTGGATTCCAGCCCGCCAAGCACACCCGTTGCGGACAGCGCGTGGTTCACCCCGACGGGCTTGATGAGGCTGGCCGGCCGGGAGATGGGCCAGACGGCGATCCGCTGACGGCTCAGATCGCGGCGCCGCCGGAGGTGCCGTCAGCCCCTATGCGGAGTGAGCCGGTCGCCGGTTCTGACGCCCGGCGGTGCGGAAGTGGCACGCCATCGTGGCAGACATCGGTCATGACGGCTGGCGGGTGAGCGGCCACCCGCTGATCGGGGCGGGGGAGTGGCTGCGCCAAGGGGCCCGGGACCGCGTCCGGCGCTGGTGGTGTGCCCGGGTCGGCCTTCGCTGATCAGCGCCGGGCGAATTCTGGCCCGGCTGGAGGCGTGGGTGCGGGCCGGAGCGCTGGCCGCGCCGGAGCGGCTGGTGGTGATGGGCGCGAAGCGGTGGCCGAGGGGGGTGGCCGGTGCCGCAGGGCGCCGCCTGGCTGGCCTGGTGGAGAGCGCGGTGTTCGTGCCGCACGACCCCGGGCTCGCCGGGGCGGTATCACGGCTGAGCTCACACCATCCACCGGTGCGTCGACCTGATCACCAAACCGATCAAAACGGTCAATATCAAAAACATGACGGAGCCCTGCCAGTACCACCCGCAACTGGTAGACGTCCGCCTCGGATGAGGGAGCAAGGTGTTATTGGTGCCACTACCTCCACGATCGCGCAACCACACACCATCTTGTAAACTGTGTTCAGCGGGGGCGAGAAGCGCGCGTGCCGCTTTGTCATCGACGACACAGGGTGCGGCCCCTCATATCCGAGCGAGCCGGAGAGGCAGACATCGTCGCTCAAAGAACGCGTGCCGCCGGGAAGTCATAATCAGCGCTCTCATTCTGGATCCGCTCGCCGGAGTCGTCGATGGGGCAACTCGTGGTACCAACCGTTCTTGCCGGACCCGCTACGGCGGTTACCGGGATGGTCTTGGCGGACCTCGCCTTAATTCTCGCGGCGGCCTTCCTTTTCGCCCGGCTCGCCGCAGCGGTGCGGCAGCCTGCCGTGATGGGCGAGATCATCGCGGGCCTGGCACTCGGTCCCAGCCTGCTCGGCATGCTCCCCGGCAACCCCACCGCAGTCTTGTTCCCGCTCGAGGCCCGGCCGTACCTAGCGGTGCTTTCCCAGCTGGGACTGGTACTTTTCATGTTCGGTCTGGGCTACCAGTTGGACGTGTTCCACCTCAAGGGGCTCGGCGGTCTGGTGACGTCGGTGTCGTTGAGTTCGGTGGCTGTTCCGTTCTTCCTCGGCAGCGGGCTGGCGATCCTGCTGTGCCCGTGGTCCGACCAATCGCAGCTGAAGACCAAGGGCGTGCTGGGGCCAGCGCTGTTCCTCGGCGCGGCGATGTCTATCACAGCGTTCCCCGTGCTGGCGAGGATTATCGCCGAATGCGGCATGCAGAAGAGCAGGCTCGGCACGACAGCGATCGCCTGCGCGGCGATCCAAGACTTCCTCGCCTGGTGCATTCTTGCCGTGGTCGTGGCTGTGGTGACCACGAGCGGGCCGTGGCCGCTAGCGCGTATCACCATCGAGTCGGCGGCGTTCGTTCTCGGGCTGATTTACCTCGTGCGCCCCGGCCTCGCCTGGCTTCTGGCACCTAGACGGCGGTGGGCCGCCAGTAGTCTGACCGCGCACGCCGTGCTCATCTGCGGCCTGCTTGCCTGCGCATGGGCGACCGACGCGATCGGTTTGCACACGGTGTTCGGCGCCTTCGCGTTTGGTACCGTCGTGCCACGGGGGCACATCGAGGCCTTGGTGCCACAAGTTCCCGAACGCATCGATCAGACGAGCCTGTTGCTGCTGCCTGTCTTTTTCACCGTAACCGGGTTGTCAGTGGACCTCGGCGGACTCGGCGGGCGGGGTGTGCTGATGGTCGCTGCGGTGATCGTGGTGGCGTGCGTGGGCAAATTCGTGGGCGCAGCGGTGCCGGCCAAGCTCTGCAGGCAGACCGGCCGCGAAGCGGCCACCCTCGCCATCCTCCTCAACGCGCGCGGGCTAACAGAACTCGTCATTCTCGACGTCGGGCTTAGGCTCGGTGTGCTCGACCAGCGGCTGTACACCGCGATGGTCATCATGGCGATCGTGACGACCCTGATGACCGGCCCGCTGGTACGCCACATGCACCATGAACCGGCACCACCACAGACCACCGGAAGGCAGCCGCGCGTCACTCATGAAGGAGAGATGCCTCGATGATCGCAGAGTGCGTACCGGGGAGGCGGCCGGAGTATGGTGGAAAGGGACAATTGTCACGGGTAGTCGCTGTTCATGACCTACAGCGAGATGCACTCGCGGATCTTGCCGCGTACGTGGGGTCGGTGGTCGCCGAGTGAGAGGCCCAGCGTCGGGAACTGTTTGGTGATCTGTAGCTCGGTTAATGGCTTGGTGACTGGGACGTCGGCGTAGCCGCGGTCGTCGGCGTCCCAGTTGGTTAGGTCCGGCTCGACCGCACGGACACGGGCCACGACGAC
>DASTBN010000241.1:0-2349 GCA_035712045.1 Pseudonocardiaceae bacterium | reverse complement strand
GAGGGCATCAGCGTCGCCCCGGCGATCCCCTGCACCGCACGGGCGGCGATGAGCTGTTCCGCGGTGTGCGAGTAGGCGGCCCCGAGAGACGCGACGCTGAACGCCGCGGCGCCGATCAGCAGCAGCCGGCGCCGGCCTATCCGGTCGCCGAGCGAGCCCATCGTGATGAGCAGGCCGGCGAGCACGAAGCCGTAGATGTCGAAGATCCACAGCTGCTGGGTGCTGCTCGGCTCCAGGTCCCTGGCGATGAAGGGGACCGCGAAGTACAGCACCGATACGTCCATGGACACCAGGAGGAGCGGCAGCATGAGCACGCCCAGCCCCGTCCACTCCCTGCGTCCCGCCCGTGCCCGCACGCCGTGAGGTGTCTGGTGAGTCGTCATGTCGGGTACTGTACATATGTCTGAGACGATCGTCTAGTACAATCGTTCAAGACATTCGTTCAAAACGAGAGTAAGCTGCTGATCATGGGAAATCGTGAGGCCCTGCTCGCGGGAGCAAAGCGCTGCCTGATCGAGAAGGGATACGCACGCACGACCGCCCGGGACATCGCTGCGGCCTCTGGGGTGAGCCTGGCGGCCATCGGCTACCACTTCGGTTCCAAGGACGCCCTGATGAACCAGGCCATCTACGAGTTCGTGGGGGAGTGGGGCGAGGAGGTCGAGCGCGCACTGAGCGCCGAGGGGGCGGCGGATGCGGAGCCACTCAAGCGGTTCGAATCGATCCTGGGGCGGACGATCGAGTCGTTCCGCGGCCCGGCTCGCGGGATGTGGGCGGCGCAACTGGAGCTCATGAGCCCGATGGATCAGAACGAGCAGCTGCGCAGCTTCCTCGCCAACGTCCAGCGCGTCGCCGCGGACGGGCTGGCGGAGCTCTTCCTCGGGATCGATCCGGCCCAGGACCCGGAGGCGGCGCGGACGGCCGGCTCGGTCCTGCACGCCCTGTTCATCGGCATCATCGTGAAGTGGTTCATGGATCCGGAGCAGGCGCTGTCGGCGCGGGAGCTCACCGAGGGGCTGCGGATCGTCACCGGCCACATGGCCGGCCAGGACGGAACCGGAGCGGCGGTCCGCCCTGCCACTTGACCTGGAGCACGCTCCAGGTGCCATGCTCCTGAGCATGAGCAGCGTCTTCTCGCCCAGCGAGGCCGCCGAGCAGTCGGGTTTCAGCCTCGACACCCTGCGGTACTACGACCGGATCGGCCTGCTGGATGACATCGACCGCGCACCGAGTGGTCACCGCCGCTTCCGCGACGATGGCCTGGAGTGGCTGGGTGTGCTGCGGTGCCTGCGCGAGACCGGCATGCCGATCGCGCGGATGCGCCGGTACGCGGAGCTGACCCGCCGCGGGGAGGCCACCATGGCAGAGCGCCTCAGCCTGCTGGCCGAGCACGACAAGCAGGTGCAAGAGCGCATCGCCCTGCTGCAGGCCCAGCACAACCATCTCCGGGAGAAGATCGACTGGTACCGCAGCCAGATGGCCGCCGCCCCTGCAGCGCGACCGAACTGAGCCAGCGCGGTAACGGGCGTTACCATGCGAGAGGTCACCACCGGCCGGTGAGCACCGGGTCACTATCGGGGACGCGTGCGGGCTGCCCGTCCGCCGCGGGTCAGCGGAGGAATCATGGACATTACCCAGCTGATCCTGGACGACCATCACGAGCAGCGGCGGCTCTTCGCCATCCTGGAGCAGATCGACCGCTCCGACACCGGGACCCTGGAGGCGATCTGGGCACGGCTGTCCGCGTTCCTGGAGGTGCATGCCGCCGCCGAGGAGGAGATCTTCTACCCCGAGCTGCTCCGGGTGGGGGTGGCCACGGGCGCCATTGGAAGCGCCGAGGCGGAGACGATCGACGCGATCCATGATCACAACGACATCAGGGACGCCATCGCCCTGGTCACCGAGCACGTCGTGGGCAGCAGCGAATGGTTCGATGCGGTCGCCGGTGTGAACCTGGCGAACGGTGATCACATGGCGGAGGAGGAGCGCGAAGGTCTCACCGACTTCCGCCGTCACACTGGGCTGCAGCTGCGGCACGATCTCGCGGTGGCCTTCGCGGCCTTCGAGGCGCAGCACTTCGCGGGCGTTCCGCCGGTGGACAGGGACCCGGAGGCCTATGTACGCGAGGCGGAGCGGAACATCGCGGCACCGGGGGGCGCGGGCAAGCCGGACGGATCGCTCGGCATCGGCAGCCTCGGGAAGAATCCCGCCCCCTAGGGAGACCGCGGCAGCCCGGCGTTCAGAAGATCATCGGGCACCAGGGGGCCGGATCCCACGACAGCGCGGTCGACAGCGGGGCGAGGGTGCCGGGCCGCAGCTCGGTGACCAGGCCGGCGGCCGCCATCGGGC
>DASTBN010000240.1:0-3169 GCA_035712045.1 Pseudonocardiaceae bacterium | reverse complement strand
GCCCTGGGCTACCCTGGCGCCGGTCTCCGGAAACCCAGTCGGCGTCGCGGCGGGCGAGCGCCACTGCGATTCCCCCAGGTGAGGGGGTCAACGCGGAAGGTGCTCCGGGTACGAAATTGACCGGTTACCGAGGGTCGTTCTTGGCCATCTGCGCGGCTCGTAGCTGTGAATGCATTTCCCAGGGCGCCTGCGGGAGGGGATGCCGGTCTCGAGCAGGGATTTGAGATTAGCGAGCACAGCTGGCCATCCGGCGCCGACTGGCTCCTCGCCGGGCGCGGCAAAAGTCATCACCAGCCGGTGGGGCGGCACGGTCTCCAGGATCGTGCCGATGACATCAGCGATGCCCGAGTCGTCGGTGCGCCGATGCTCCCAGGGCGAGCCCATCCGCCAGTCTGAGATGTTGGCATGGCCCCAGTACTGGGCCGTCAGCTCGGCGTCGGTCAGGGCGTGCCAGACCGTCTCCGCCTTGTGGATTCGGCGTTCCTGGATCTCGTGGAGTGGCACGGGGTTGTCACCTCATTCCAGCCGCACGCCGTGCCCGTCCCGGCCTGAAACCACCTTGTGTAGAGGGTAGCCTAACCATACATTCTTTCAGGTGAGCCTAACTACCCTAGGTGTAACGTGTCGTGATCGCCATTCTGGATGAGCTGCTCCGGCGGGTCACGGCGGCCCCTCTTTCGCCGGGGGGCATCTCTCGAGCAAGGCCCCATCAGCGTGCCGCTGACGCGGCCCGAGCACCCCTAATACCGCCCCGCCGGTGGACGCCGTGCGGATTCTCTCCAACTTCCAGGAGGCGCGCATGACCACCACCCCAGCGTTGCGCAAGGTCGCGGTGCTGGACATGGACATCCGTAGCGGCGAGGGACGTGATTGGCCGCCCCGGGTCGAACGGGTCGACTGCTATGCGATCGGGTCGATCGACCTGGCCCGGTACGCGGCGCTGATCATTATGCCGAACGCCGACCAGGAACACCTGGCGCGGCGACAGCGCGTGATCCGTGACTACCTCGATCGCGGTGGCGTGGTGGTCTTCGGGGGCCACCTGCACCGGGAGTGGCTGCCCGGCGCGTCGATGTTCGTTCCGCTGACGAACCGGTCGCTGGACGGTTACCGCGTCATAGAGGTCGCGGATCATCCGATCTTCCGGGGGATGGGCACCGAGCTGACCTTCCGGCGCGGGGTCGCCGGGTTCTTCGCCCGCGGGCACCATCCGATCCCGGAGGGCGCCGAGGTTCTCACCCGGCTCTTCGGCGGCGAGCCCTCGACCTACCTGGACCGGGTCTCGACCAATGGCACCATCGTCGTCCAGGCGACCAGCGACCTGCTGAGCTACTGCGGCGAGGCGTTGCTCGACTGGCTCGTCACCGAGTCAGCTCAGCGCCGGGCCCAGGCAGCTCGCCGGCCGGGCGGGCTGGCCGCAGTTTACGGTGGCTCGGCCCAGCATCACCGCACGCTCACCGATCCGAAATACGCCCAGCACCTCACCGGCGGAGTGATCTACCTTCCCGAGCTGGCCGATACCGACCTGACCGCGTACAGCGGGTTGCTCATCCCTGAGCGCTTGCACCGCGGTGTGCTCACGGCCGCCGCCGACCGGGTAACCGAGCTGCTCAACGCGGGCGGGACGGTGATCGCGTTCAGCGGTGGCGAGCCGATCCCGGAGTTCCTTCCGGGGGTGCGCTGGGAGTACCGGCCGACGAACTTCTGGTGGTGGCTGGAACCTGGCGCCGACCTTGGTGTCCGGCTCGGGGCGGCGGAGCATCCGCTGTTCGAGCGGCTCACGCTGCGCGACTGCACCTGGCACTACCACGGGGTACTCGAAGCACCGGAGGGCGCGCAGGTGCTCGTGCGGCTGACCACCGGTGAGGCGTTGCTCTACGTCGACCAGGTCTCCACCGCCGGCACCATCGTCGTGTCGACATTGGACCCGATCAGCCACTACGGCGGATACTTCATGCCCGCTACCGGGCGATTCCTCGACGCCTTCCTGCCCTGGGCCAGCGGCCTCTTGACCTGAAGTGCTCTTCAGGTTGAAGGGTGGTCCCATGACAGTGACCACCGGACCGATGACCGGGCTCAGCTGGACCGGGATCGCCGGGGAGTACCGGTATGACGACCTCCGCTCGCTGATGACCCGGATGACCGGCGACGAGAAGCACACCTCGAGCGCCACCTCCACACTGGATGTGCTCTGGGTGCTGTACGACCGGATCCTGAGCGTCACACCATCCACGATGGGCGACCCCCACCGGGACCGGTTCCTGCTCTCCAAGGGACACGGCCCGATGGCCTACTACGCCGTGCTGGTCGCCAAGGGGTTCATCCCGGCAGGCTGGCTGGACACCTTCGGCCAGCTCGACTCACCACTGGGTCACCATCCAGACAGGGTGCTGGTGCCGGGTGTGGAGATCTCCAGCGGATCGCTCGGGCATGGGTTGCCGCTCGCGGTGGGGGTCGCGCTGGGCCAGGCCGGTCAGGGCCACTGCGGCCGGACGTACGTGCTGCTTGGCGACGCCGAGCTGGACGAGGGCACCAACCACGAGGCGATCGCCTACGCCGGTGCCACCGGCCTGCACGGCCTGACCGCTGTCGTGGTGGACAACCAGTCCGCCACCCACGGCTGGCCCGGCGGGATCGCTTCCCGGTTCAGTGTGAACGGCTGGACCACAGCCACTGTGGACGGCCGGAACCACACGGCCCTCGAAGCCGCCCTGCGCATGATGTTCCCGCCTCACCCGCACGTCGTGGTGGCCGTGGTGGAGCCGAAGGAGTGACATCGATGACTGTGACTGCCGAAGAGACCACCATGCGCACCAGGTTCGCCGACACCGTCAGCGAACTGCTGACGGAGGATCCTCGCACCGCGCTGGTCCTGGCGGACATCTCAGCGGCGCTGTTCACGGAGCAACAGGCCCGGTATCCGGACCGGGTGATCAACGTGGGCATCCGCGAGTCGCTGATGGTCAGCGGGGCCGGTGGGCTGGCGCTCACCGGCCTGCGCCCGATCGTGCACACCTACGCGCCGTTCCTCATCGAACGCTCCTTCGAGCAGATCAAGCTGGATTTGACCCACCAAGGCGTGTCTGCGGTGCTGGTCAGCGTCGGGGCCTCCTATGACTGGCCCGAGGGTGGCCGCACGCACCAGTCCCCCGGCGACATCGCGTTGCTC
>DASTBN010000239.1:0-2551 GCA_035712045.1 Pseudonocardiaceae bacterium | reverse complement strand
ACCCCGAGCAGCACCCCGTTGTGCTCGATCTCCAGGTCGGCGACGTCGTCGCCGGTGACCAGCAGCGGCGCGTCATGCCCGGCGTTGGCGAACGACAGGGTCCGTGACCAGGCGTCGTAGACCAGGTAGGTGCAGCTTGCCCGGGGCGAGTCGAAATGCTCCCCGTCGCCCGAGGGCGGCGTGCTCAGCGTCCGGCACCAGTCATCCAGCTTGCGCAGAATCTCCGCGGGTGCCTTGTCGTCCTGGGCGAAGGCCCGGAGGGTCGCCCGGAGCTGGCCCATGATCGCCGCGGCCCGGGCGCCGCGCCCTTCCACGTCGCCGATGACGATGCCGACCCGGCCCGCGGACAGCGGGATCAGGTCGTACCAGTCGCCGCCGACCTGGGTCTGGATGCCCTGGCCATGGGTCTCGAGCGGCTTGGCCGGCACGTAGCGCCAGGCCACGTCCAGGCCGTCGAAGGTGGGCTTGACCTGAGGCAGCAGGCTGGTCTGGAACGCCAGCGCGGTGCGCCGCTCCTCCTCGAACAGCATCGCGTTGTCGATCGCGACCGCGACCCGGCTGGCGACCGCGCCGAGGAAGTCCCTGTCGTCGACGTCGTAGTGGAACTCTTCCCGCTCGGTGAGCCGGGACAGGGCCAGGCTGATCACGCCGAGCAACTCACCCCGGGCGACCAGAGGCGCAGCCACGATCGAGGTCAGGCCCACATCCGCGCTGGCCCGCAGGCTCTGCGCGTTCGGCGCCGGGAACTCGGTGTAGATCAGGTTCGACACCAGGACCGGATCCCGGCGGGCCATGGCCTGCTGGCAGAAATGCCCCTCCGGGTAGTTGATCTGCTCACCTACGGCCGCCCAGGTGCCCGGCGCGGGTTCCCAGCCGCCGGCGTTGATCTGGGCGCGGCGGAACAGTTTGTCCCCCTGGAACAGGTCGATGAAGCAGTGGTCGGCAAGCTGCGGGACCAGGGTCTCGGCCACGTGCCGCAGCGTGGTACCGAGTTCCAGCGACCTTGCCAGGCGCTCCCCGATGCGCTCGAGCAGCCCGATCCGGTCCCGTTCCAGCTGGCTGCTGCGCCTGGTCGCCTGGCGCCCGACGATAACTATCCCATCGACCGCACCGGAAGCACCCCGCAGCGGCACCGCCTGGGCCCGGATGAACACGCGCGACCCGCCGGACCTGACCGAGGAGAACGTCCCGTCCCAGGCACGCCCGCGCCGCACCTGCTTGGCCAGGTCAGAAGCCTTGCCGAGGTCCTCCTCCTCGAACCCCAGCGAGAGCAGCGAACGGCCGACCAGGCGCTCGGGTGCGTCGGGGAAGTCGAAGAGCTTCGCCGCGTAGGCGTTGGCGTACAGCAGGTTGCTCTGCTTGTCGGTCACCACGACCGCGGCCTCGATCTGCCCGAGCACCGTGTCCGGCGGCAGATAGGCGCTCACAGCCTCATCCCACTCACTCATGGCCGACCGCCAAACCCGGCCACAGATCGCGGGGCATGCAGAGCTCAGGGCGCAGCGACAAAAACATGCGCGGCAACGCGGCGGGGCAGATCCGCCGTGATGCTCCCCGCACCGTCCTCACTTGTCACCCGCACACCGTCGTCGGCCACTGAGAGCGTAACCTTGCGTCCCGGTTGTATCCCGCTCCGCTTGAGTTTAAGCATCAAGCCGATATCACTTTGGACTTGTTCGCTGATGCGCTGGATGACGACCGGCACCGGGCTGTCCGAAGCGGCATTCAGCATCGGCTCAACCGGCTCAAGCTGTGCACGTGTTGCCTGGTCAGCGGCGGCGGAAGGGACACCAAGCTCCGCGAGCCCCGGAATGACGTTGCCATGCGGGCAATGGACGGGGTAATCGAGCAGTTCGACCAATCGCTGCTCGACCTTCTCGGAGATGACATGCTCCCACCGGCAGGCCTCGGTGTGCACTTCCTCCCAGGGCAGCCCGATCACTCTGATGAGCAGGCACTCGGCCAGCCTGTGCTTGCGCATGACCCGGGTCGCGAGCGCCTGGCCGGTCGGCGTCAGCACCAGCCTGCGGTCATCCTCCACCTTCACCAGCTCGTCGCGCTCCATCCGGGCAACCGTCTGGCTCACCGTAGGGCCACTCTGCGACAACCGCTCGACGATGCGTGCGCGCAGCGGCGGGATACCCTCCTCCTCAAGCTCGAAGAGGGTACGCAGATACATCTCTGTGGTGTCGATGAGCCCGTAGGCGGTCACGGAGCCTCCCTCCTACCTGATGGTATTCGCCAGAGGGGACATCGTGGGGTATCGCCTAGTCAGGGTGACAGGCGTTCCACCAGCCAGTGCTCCCCATCGCGGCGATACCGCAGCCGATCGTGCAAACGGTTGACCCGGCCCTGCCAGAATTCGACCGAATCCGGTACAAGACGGTAACCACCCCAGAAATCGGGCATCGGCACCGTCGTCCCCTCCGGCCAGCGCTGTTCCAGCCGCGCGTAGGCATCTTCGATCACGGCCCGGGAAGAGAGCACCGACGATTGCCTGCTCGCCCAGGCGCCGATCTGCGAGCCGTGCGGACGGGAGTGGAAGTACGGC
>DASTBN010000238.1:0-3121 GCA_035712045.1 Pseudonocardiaceae bacterium | reverse complement strand
CCGAGTCGTCCATCAGGTCGTCGTGCACCAGCGCGCAGGCCTGGATCAGTTCCAGTGAGCTCACCGCGCAGAGCACCGCCCGCGCTTGCGGGTCGATCGGGGAGCCGCCCGCGCCTCGCCAGCCCCACCAGGCGAAGGTCGGGCGCAGTCGTTTCCCGCCACCCAGGACGAACGCGCTCAGCGCGTCCACCGCCGCGACGAACCGCGAGTCGATCAGTGCCGCCTCGTCGCGCTTAGAATCGAGGAACGCGGCCAGTTCCCGGTGCACTTCGGCGCGCAGATCGTCATCCAGCGGAAAGGCCCGCTGACCGGTGGTTAGCCCGTCGCGGGCCGGAGCCTGGTCCTCGCGGGTGGCGTTCGCCTGCGCCATCAAACCTCCTGCGATCACGGAAGCGCCCCCGCGTAACCGGGCTGGCACGCGCTGTGCGTGCCGACGATAGGGGTAATACGTACCGGCCCGTGCCCAGGTTCAGTTGCCGCTTCAGCGGTGCCGCCACCCCGCTAGAGCGGCAGGGTGCGGCCAAGCACCGCGAAATCCCGGGAGTCGCCAGTGAAGTGGTAATGACGCAGCAGGTCGGTGAACCCGAACCGGCGGTAGAGCCGCCAGGCCCGGGTGGGGCCCTCGGGAGTGGACAGCAGCACGCGTGGAGCGTCCACCCTGGACAGCAGCTCGGTGAGCAACGCGGTGCCGACGCCCCTGCCCTGCGCATCCGGGTGCACATGCAGCTCGGTGAGCTCGAAATAGTCGGTCAGCTCGCGCTGCGCGGCGACGGGGTCGATCACTCTCAGCCCGCGGTGCACCTCGTCATGCCACCACTGCCCAGGCGCGCCCCGATAGCCGTAACCGATGCCGATCAGGGCGTCCGCATCGAAGGCGGCGACGCACAGCCAGCCGACACGGAGCATGTGTTCCCGCCACATCGGGCTCCGGTGCCGCGCGGTGCCCGGCGGGTAGCGCATCGCGGTGACATAGATCTTCAGCGCGTCGTCGAGCCGCTCCCGCAGCTGCGCGGCGGTGAACTCAACCAGCCGGGCTGACTGGCGGGCGGGCATTGCATTCACCGCCGACCTCCTGGATCGGCCGACGTCCCTATGACGCGGGCGACGCCGGCAGGATGCACCACTCCCATGAGAACACGGCGACATGTCGGGTCGCCGACTTTCTGGTGTTGATGCTTGACGAAACCGCTCCCTGAGGGGCTACCCTGAACTGGTGTCGAACATATGTTCGAACACGAGTCCGGCGGCGGGGCGGGGGAAGCGCCGTGCCGCCGGACGCCGCCGACTTCCCCACGGCGGAGTCGATCTATGCCGCCCACGATGACTCCCGACCCCCGGAGGCCGACGTGCCTGTAGTTGCTCCGCTCACCAAGTCCGATGGGCTGCGGCACGAAAGCCCCAGCCGTCATAACCACTCCTGCGACCGTAGCGGCGACCGTTACTGCCCGCCCAGCGTACGTATCCTGTTCAGCCAGGCCCGGCAGGGACTGCTCGACGCCGAGTACGCCGCGCATCCTGTCGAACGCTACTCGCAGGCGCATCTCGCCGCGTTGCGGGCAGCCGCGGCGGTGCTGGCCTGCCGGGCCAGGCCGCGTCGGCGGGCCCAGCGGACCAGCGTGTGGGCATTGCTTCCCGCTGCCGCGCCGGAACTCGCGGAGTGGTCGGCATTCTTCGCCGCGGCCTCAGCGACCAAAGCCGCCGCCGAGGCTGGCGCACATCACCTGGTGAGCCGCCGTGACGCCGACGACATGGTGCGCCAGGCCGACCAGTTCTTGGCGCTCGCGCGGCGCTGTCTTGCCCAGGGGCCTCGATGACCACGCCGGCCGCGCCACCGCCACTGATCGATTACGGCAGGCTGCTGGATATGATCGGGATCGAGGGCGAATTAATGATAAACAGCGCTATCCCGGCCTTGCCGCACGCGGCGCGCGCTGTGGTGCCGGGATGTCCCGACCTCACCCTCGAGGGGACGATGACTCATGTCGGCGGGGTGCATCGCGCAACCCGCCTCTGGGTCCGGGATGGGCGCCGGCCCGAACGATGGCAGCGATCACCGTCCGACGGTGATGTCGTGGATTTCGTCCGAACCGGCCTGCGAGAGCTTCTGGCCGAGCTCAGGCGGCACGATCCCGCGGAACCCTGCGACACCTGGTGGCCCGCTCACCGGAAACACGGGTTCTGGTGGCGCCGGATGGCCCACGAGACCACTGTGCACCGCGTGGATGTGCAGGCGGCAGCGGGTGGCCCGGTTCATGCCGTCGATCCGGAGGTCGCCCTGGACGGTATCGATGAACTTCTGTTTCTCTGGTTCGGCTACCGGCTCGGCGAGCTGCGGCTGTCATCCCCGCGCAGGGGAACGGTCGCCCTTTCCGCGGCCGACCGGCGCTGGCTGGCAGTCTTCGAGCCCGGCCGGTCCATCGCGCGAAGGGTGGACGATGCCGAGGCCCGATTGGCGGACGCCACGGTGAGCGGGGATCCAGCCGAGTTGTACCTGTGGGGGTGGGGGCGTCTGCCCGATCAATCGGTGCGCATCTCGGGTGATCTGGACGCCGCCGCGAGCCTCTGGGCGCTCCTGCGGCCCGCCACGCAGTGAGCCAAACCCGTCTGCTGAGGCACAGTCACGCGCGTAACCGCAGCCCCCGGGGTGTGGCGCGGAACCCCGCATCGCGAAGCAGATCGGCTAACGCTGAGCCCAGTGCCGCGTCGCCATCGGCCCGCTCCACGGAGAGTGAGCCCAGCCAGCCCCGGGCGACCGCGCCGGCGAGGGCCCCCACAGCGGCGCGCAATCGGGTGATGTCCTCGGTGAATGACAGCAGCGACCGGCCACCGCGCTCGACATAGAGAACCGCAGCGCCATCCACCAAGACCGCGAGGGCACCAGCTTTTCGCCCAGGCCGGTGACGCAGCTGTCCCACCGTCGTCGGCCAGGGCAGGGCCGCGCCATAGGGCTGAGCGGGGTCGGTGGCCGCCAGGACGACGGTGGCCGGGTCGGTCCGGCCGGGCTGGGAAAGCGCGCGCAGCCGGTCGATAGCACCCGGGACGGCGAACTGGGCGGCTCCGAGCCCCTCAACGACATATCCGCGCCGGCACCGGCCGGTCTCCTCCATCGCCCGCAGCACCT
>DASTBN010000237.1:0-3786 GCA_035712045.1 Pseudonocardiaceae bacterium | reverse complement strand
AGTGTTCGGCTTCTCCTACCAGCCGCACGAGGGCGCCGGCCCGGAGTACACGACCATTCACCTCGGTGGCGACCCGCTCGGCGGCATCGGCGGGCTGGGCTACCGGCCCCCGGGGACGCCCCCGCACTGGATGGCCTACTTCATGGTTGCCGACACCGACTCCTCGGTGGCCGCGGCCACCGAGCGCGGTGCCACGCCGCAGGGTGAGCCTGTCGACACCCCCTACGGCCGGATGGCGGTGATCACTGATCCGCAGGGCGCCACGTTCTCAATCATGGGAGCGATGCCGCCGGGCTAATCAGATCGATCCGCTTGGCCGTAGCGGCCGGACGGCGAGCTCCGCTGGCCTCGTCGTCCGGCCGCTGGCACTCGTCCGGGCAGGACGGGGGCACAGCGGACCAGGCTGACCGGATGCTCAAATGTCCCATACTTCCCAGTCTGATGCGCCATGGCGCGACTGTCCCCTCCTCGAACTGGCAGGCCGCGTTACCCTACTTGCCAGGGACCCGTTGTGCTCCGTGTCTTGCATCTGCAATTGCACCACGCATTGACCCCCGCAGCGGCGCATGCTAGATTCATGCTTTCGAATTGCTTGCGCAGAGGTATTGGAGAGCAGAAAACCACACAATTCAAGGGCGTCGATCATCAACGGCGACGTTCATGTTGGTATGTCCGCTATGTGGCCTCATGTCAGCTAACCGGACATCCTGGGCGGAGGTGACACACCAGTACAGACAGCATTTCTCACGTGACCGAACAGCATCGACTCAAGGGATGCAGGGTTTACAGAAATGGATTATGCGAGAAGTCGCCGGGGGCCATTCTTGATGTGGTTTACTAGCGGTTTCGAACATATGGATCACGCGATAAAAGACGATGACATGGCGATGGGCATAGCTGCGGGAGCCGGCCGGTATAACGCACTATGCGGGGCAGTTGTCGACGCTGCGGCCATGATCTGCCCGCCAGGCCGACGGTGTTCTTTATGCGAGGAGGCCGCGCTGCGCATCGAAAGTGATGCAGCGAGGTATGACGTCGCATTCCCCACCCAGCCAAGTCGTAGTGGTCGGCATCGCGTCCAATCAGCCAACTCCTCGACTGGGGCGGGTTACCGGTTATTCGGATGGCTAAGGTAGCGGAGCGGGCTCACATCGCCCGGTAGTCACAGGGGCGCAGTCGCGGGCCGAAACGGGGCCGCCGGAACCCGGATGCCTCGATGTAACGCACCGCCCGGTGACGCTGCGGCGCATACGGCGCCAGGACCTCGAGCATGCCCGCATCATCCAGTGGGCGTCCTAGCAGCGCGTAGCCGACGACTGAGGGCATGTGGTAATCGCCGATACTCACCGCGTCAGCATCCGCCCAGGCTCGCTGGGCCACCTCGGCTGCGGTCCAGACCCCGATGCCGGGGACCTTGCGGAGCAGCTCACGGCCAGCCTCCCCGGACAGCGTGACAGCGGCTTCCAGCCGGTGCGCTACCGCAGCCGCCGCCAGCAGGGCCCGGCGCCGCGAATGATCTACTCCGGCGCGATGCCACTCCCAGTCCGGGATCGCGCGCACCGCCGCCGGAGTCGGCGGCAGGAACAACGTCGCAGGGCCAGGTGCCCGTTCCCCGAAACGCCAGCACAGCTCGCGCCAGGAACGGCGAGCCTCGACTCCGGTGACCTTCTGCTCCAGCACTGCGGGCACCAGCACATCCCACACCCGGCGGGTGGCGCCCAGGCGCAGGCCAGGCATCCCTCGGCGGGCCCGCTCGATCAGCGGGTGGTACGCCACGAAAGCGCTGTCATCGTCACTGGCACCAATCAGCGCGGGCAGCCCGTCCAGCGCCCACTCCGCGCCCGGCCCCCAGCCGCAGGCGTCGACCGCACCGCCGGCATCCCGGCGCAGCGCCAGCGTGACGGCGCCGTCAGGGGTGGTGCCCGCCCGCCACACCGTCCCATGGGTGTCTACCAGCATGGTGGGATCGCCCCTGCCCCGGCGCAGCGGCGCCAGGACCGCCCGCAGATCCAGCGAGTACGGCGGGCTCCAGCACCGGTGCCGGGCCACCCCAGCGGGCTCAGACATCAGCGGAGAAACGCACAGCTCCATCGGGCAGGACGACCCCGGGCCAGACTCGCAGGCCTTCTCGCAGCTCGCACCGGGCGCCCACCACCGCGTTGTCGCCGATCACGGCATCGTGGAGCACCGCACCCTCGCCCGCCCGGGCTCCGGCACCGATGACGCTGCGCTCGACGAGCGCGCCGGGGCCCACCTCGGCACCGTCCATCAGCACCGAGCCGATCACCCGCGCCCCGCGCCGCACCACGGCACCCGCGCCCACCACCGAGCCACCACTCACCCGGGCCTCGGCGTGCACGCACGCACCGGGTAACAGCAGCGCCTCCCCCGCCGGTCCGGGCAGCACCGGCGAAGGCACCAGGCCCCGCACCAGATCGGCGGATCCCCGCACGAACGCGGCCGGAGTACCCAGGTCCAGCCAGTAAGAGGGACCGACGTGGGCGCGCACACGGGCGCCGGAGGCGAGCAGCGCGGGAAAGATCTCCCGCTCCACCGACACCACGCGCCCCGCCGGTATCCGCTCGATCACCTCCCGGCGGAACACATAGCAACCAGCGTTGATCAGGTCGGTCGGCGGGTCGTCAGTCTTCTCCAGGAACCCAAGCACCTGACCCTCAGGGGTGATCGGCACGCAGCCGAAAGCCCTCGGATCGGGGACCCGCACGAGGTGCAGGGTGACATCCGCGCCCGTGTCGCGGTGGGTCCGCACCACCTCGGCAGGGTCCAGGCCGGAGAGCACGTCACCGTTGAACACCAGCACATCCGGTTCGCTCAGCGCGGAAGCGACGTTGCGGATCCCGCCCCCGGTGCCTAGGGGCTCCTCCTCAACGACATAGTCCAGTTTCAGCCCGAGCGCCGAGCCGTCACCGAAGTGGGCGGTGAACACCTCGGCCCGGTAGGACGTGCCCAGCACCACGTGCTCCACTCCGGCGGCCCGGATCCGGCCCAGCAGGTGGGTGAGCAGCGGCACGCCAGCGGTGGGCAGCATCGGCTTGGGCGCGGATAAGGTGAGCGGGCGCATCCGGGTGCCCAGGCCCCCGACCAGCACCACCGCTTCCACCCCAGGCAAAGGCGCGACGGGAGCGATCCCGGGACCCACCTCATGCCTGCCGCTGCGCGCGGCGCACCAGCGCCAGCCGGGTGGACAGCCCGGCTCGCAGCGCCAGCCGCAGCGGGGCGTTCAGCGGGCCGATGTACCGGTCGGCGAGGTAGCGGTAGGTGCTCTCGTGGTGCGCGGCGAGCATCGGCCCGGAAACCCGGCTGGTGGCGTGCCCGCCGAGGTGGGTGACTTCCGCGGTGGGCACGTAGACGTTGAGCCATCCGGCGCGGCCCAGCCGGTCACCGAGGTCGACGTCTTCGAAGTACATGAAGTACCGGGTATCAAACCCGCCGATGGACTCGAACGCGGCCCGGCGCAGCAGCAGGCACGAGCCGGAGAGCCATTCTGCGGGCCGCTCGCCCAGCGCCGTGCCGGACTGCCGGTACTCGGTAGTCCAGGGGTTGCCTGGCCAGACCGGTCCGAGCACCGCGTGCCCGGCGCCGCGAACCAGGTCGGGCAGCAGCCGGGCTGAGGGGTAGACGGTGCCATCCGGCTGCCGGATCAGCGGCCCCAGCGCACCCGCCCGGGGCCAGCGTGCCGCAGCGGCGAGCAGCTCATCAAGGCTGCCGGGGTGCCATTCGATGTCCGGGTTGGCCACCACCACCCAGCCCACCTCGGGCCCCCAC
>DASTBN010000236.1:0-6602 GCA_035712045.1 Pseudonocardiaceae bacterium | reverse complement strand
GCCGGTTCGACCGGGAACAGCAGCAGCCCGCGCTCACGGAGCAGATCAGCGGTCTGGGGTTCCGGTGCCGGCTGCTGGGTCGGCACGCCGGAGCAGATCCATTCCGCCAGGCGGCCCCGCGCCCCGCGATCGATCGTCCGCAGCTCGACCGTCCAGGTGGCACCCACCGAGCGGCACCACGACGCGGCGAGCACCTGGGTGTCGGGGGTCGTCCCCTCGGGGACCCCGCCGTGGATCGGCCGCCGCGTGACTGGGGCTGGGGCTGGACGGGCTGGGGCTGGACGGGCTGGGGGGTTGGTCCGGATCACAGGGGTCAGCGAACTACTAATGCGCCCCGCGCGCCACCGCAGCAGGAGTGAATTGTCCCTTAACGGATCGGCCGGGAGAGCCTGCGATCGGCCAATGGCTTGCCCCCGCGAGGACGTGACGGCAGGCAGGCAGGCCGCAGCCTCGGTGAGCCCTGCCGGTGTCAGCGGGGTGGTTTACCGCCTCACTCCGCCGGGTACTTACCCCTAAATCCGCGTCCTTACACCCATCCATACTCGGCATTATGATCCTGAAGTGAGCCCATTGGGCTGGGTCCGGAGTAGACAGACACCCCGGTCAGCGACCGCGCCGGGACTTACCGGCCATCGCATGGTGGCGGTGTCGCCCAGGTCTCCTGGGCTACCCGGTACCCCGCGAGAAAGGACTTTTGTGATGGCTTTCCCGCAAGAGCTGGTACGCCGTATCGAACGTCTTACCGTGCTGGATAAAGTAGCCAGGCCGGTGGTCGGCTTGGTAGCCAAGGCCGTGCGGCCCCGTGGGGTCCGTAACCTGCTGAGCGGGACGAATCTGGGCCATCCGGCCCACCCGATGCTGACTGACGTGCCCATCGGCGCCTGGACCATGTCCGTGTTACTGGACACCTTCGGCGGGTCCGGCATGGAGTCGGCCGCCGACACACTGGTCTCCGCTGGCATCCTCGGCGCGATCCCCACCGCAGCGACCGGGCTGAACGACTGGTCGGACACCATCGGGGCCGAGCGACGTGTGGGAGTGGTGCACGCCAGCGCGAATGTGGTCGCGCTGAGTCTGTACATGGCCTCGCTAGTGGCCCGTCTCAGCGGCCGGCGAGGCACTGGCAAGGCACTGGGGCTCGCGGGGCTCGGGGCTTTGATGGCCGGTGGGTACCTGGGCGGTCACCTGGCATATGCCAGGGCGGTCAACGTCAATCACACCGCCCTGGAGCACCGCCCCCGCGAATGGGTGTCGGTGCTCGCTGACGAGGAGCTCAGCGACGGTGACCATCGCGTGGTCTACGCCGGTGACGCGGCGGTCCTGCTCATCCGCCAGGATGGCCAGCTGTATGCGATAGGGAACGCTTGCAGTCACGCCGGCGGTCCACTCAACGAAGGCGAACTCACCGACGGCTGCGTGGTGTGCCCCTGGCACGGAAGCACCTTCCGGCTCGCTGACGGCAGCATCGTGCGCGGTCCCGCCTTCTCACCCCAGCCCCGCTACCAGACCCGGATCAGCGACGGGAAGATCGAGATCCGGGCACAAGACTGAACGAGTCCCGAGCAGGATTAATCCTGGCTGGTTGGCCGCGATTTCCCAGAGCGAGCCGCAACCCTGGCCAGGCCATGCGGAATGATCTGGACCGGCGCGACACTGCGGGTGATGCTGCCCACATCACCGAGACGTTGGCAAGGGGATCACACCGATGACCGTTTCGTTCCGCCTTACCCCGGAGCAAGAACGGCTCAAAGCAGCCGCTCGCGGCTTCGCCCGGGACCAGCTGCGGGATGTCGCCTCCGTGACACGTGCGGAACCCAACCCTAAGACCCGGGCGCTGCTGCTGCGGCCGGCGTTCGAAAATGCTGTCGCGGCGGGGTTCCTCAAGGGCCTGATCCCGGTCCCGTTCGGCGGGGCGGCGTCCAGCGGCGTCGACGCCGCCATCTTCATCGAGGAGTGGGCAGCGGAGAGCCCGGACTTCGTCATCTCGATGGCCGGTCCGCTGATCGCGCTGGCGCCCGTCTACCAGGTGGGCACCCCGGACCAGATCGAGCGCTTCGTCCGACCTTTCCTGGCTGACTCCGGCGCACCGCTGGCGGCCATGGCCTTCAGCGAGCCCGAGGGCAGCGCGAACTTCGACGCCGAGGGACCCGGCCAAGGGATACTCACCACCGCGGTCCCCGACGGCGACGAGTGGGTCATCAACGGTCGCAAGGCCTGGGCATCGCACCTGTGCGGCTGGGACGGCGACGGCCCAGACATCATGACCATCGTCTGCCGGACCCCGAGCGGCATCTCGCTCATCGTCGCCGAACGCGAACACCTGGCCGGCAATATCGAGGTCGAGGAGTATTACGACCTACCCGGACTCAAGGGCTGCCTGACCACCCGAGTCCGACTCACCGACGTGCGCGTTCCGCGCGGTAACCTCCTCGGTGGGCAAGGCCAGGGAGTGGACCTGACCCGCGACGCGTTCGTCCCCAGCGGCGCATCGATCGGCATCTTCGCCACCGCCGCGATGCGGCAGGCCTTCGACATCGCCTATCACTTCGCGCTTACCGAGAAGCGCGGCGGGCCGGTGCCCATCATCGAGTATCAAGCCGTGTCCGACATCCTGGCCGACGCCAAGGGAAAGATCGAAGCCGTCCGGTTACTCGCCTGGCGCGCACTGGACGCCGTCATGTCGATGCACCCCAGCGGGCCGGAACTCGCCCTGCACGCCAAGATCTTCGGCTCCGAAACCAG
This sequence comes from Pseudonocardiaceae bacterium, assembly GCA_035712045.1. Classification (GTDB taxonomy): domain Bacteria; phylum Actinomycetota; class Actinomycetes; order Mycobacteriales; family Pseudonocardiaceae. The sequence goes on along the minus strand of DASTBN010000236.1, from coordinate 3,860 downwards.
CGTCGAGGTCATCACCGAACTCATCAAGATCGTTGGCGTCACCGCCTACGACGAGAAATTCCCCATCATCCGCTACCTGATGGACACGCTGTCGTACCCGATCATTGAAGGAAGCAACGTCGGCGTGCGCCGCAGGCAGTTGCAGGCGCTGTTCCGCACCCCGGGTTACGACCCGCTCTCCGCCTCGGGCATGGCCTGAACGCCAAGGCAGCGTGAAGCGCCCAGCCTCACCGACCTTCGTCCGGGGGAGGATACCTCTCATGGATCCGCGTTACCGCGCTATGGAGTTCTGTGATCGTTTCGGGCTCAGGCTGCCTGTTGTGCAGGCGCCGATGGCTGGAGCCTCTCGACCGGAGCTGGCGATCGCGGTTGCTGAGGCGGGCGGGATGGGCGCCAGCGGGGCGCTGCTGGATAGCCCGCAGCGAATCGCCGAGTGGGCTCGACAGTTCAGAGCTAAGTCGAACGGCGCTTTTCAACTCAACATTTGGATCCCGGAGAGCTCAAAACTGGATACCCAAGATCGACAAGCGCGAGTGGATGCCGCGCGCCAGTTCCTCCGACAGTTCGGCGCACCACCCGAAGCAGACGAATCGGGCCAGCCCGCGCTGATCTTTGCCGAGCAGTGCCGTGCGATGCTGGATGCCCAGCCCACCGCGATGTCTTCTATCATGGGCCTGTTTCCGGGGAAAGTTGTCACCTCCATGCGCGACAGGGGGATTGCGTGGTTTTGCTGCGCTACCTCGTTAGCGGAAGCCCGGGCCGCCGAGGAGGCCGGCGCAGACGCGATCGTGGCCCAAGGCATGGAAGCTGGGGGCCATCGAGGCACGTTTGACCAGGACGAGGCCGAACGCACTGAAGTTGGGCTGTTCTCGCTTGTGCCCTGGTTCGCCGATCACCTGCGGATACCGATCATTGCCGCGGGTGGGATTGCCGATGGGCGCGGCGTCGCTGCCGCACTGTCTTTGGGCGCGAGTGCGGTGCAAGTTGGCACCGCGCTGCTTCGCAGCCCCGAAGCCGGCATCAGCCCGGAGTGGTCGCAGGCCCTGGATGGCTTGGCTCCCGAGGACACCGTGACCACCCGTGCCTACACGGGTCGCCTCGCCCGCGCGGCGCCTAGTCCCTATCTGGCCGCGTGGACCACGCCGGATGCTCCCCGCCCCGCCCCATACCCCGACCAGCTCGGCCTCGTCACCCACGGGCGCGAAAGTAACCCCGAGGCGCTGGAGAAAGCCAACCATTGGGCCGGTCAAAGCGCCGCATTGGCCACCACTGACCCTGCCGGTGAGATAGTTACCCGCATGTGGCGCGACGCCAAAGCCCTGCTCGCTTGATTAGCTCGGCGCCGACACATCACCACCGAGCGTTCCGGAAAGGACCGAACATGGCTACCAGCAACAAAGCCGAATCGTGCCGGGTGTGGTTCATCACGGGCGCCTCCTCGGGAGTAGGTCGGGCAATAGCGGTCGTCGCGCTCGATCGTGGCGACCGAGTAGTTGCCACGGCTCGAAAACCTGAAGCGCTCACCGAGCTGATTTCACACTATGCCGACCGGGTGCTTCTGGCTGAGCTTGATGTGCGTCGCGAAGACGAAGCCGAGCAGGCGGTCAGCGAGGCCGTCGCGGCTTTCGGCCGTATCGATGTGGTGGTGAATAATGCGGGCTATGGCCTGTTCGGGCCTGTCGAAAAAACGACAGATAAGCAAGCGAGAGATATATTCGACACTAACTTTTTCGGGGTGCTTAACGTGTTGCGCGCAACGCTGCCGGTACTTCGAAGACAGCGCTCAGGTCATGTAATTCAGATGTCCGCGCTGTTCGGGCAAATGTCTTGGCCGGGTACCGGTTTGCTGGCTGCTACAAAACACGCGGTAGGAGGGGTTACCGCAGCCCTTGCCCAGGAATTAACCCCCCTGGGAATCCGGTTCACCATGGTCGAGCCTGGCGAGATCAACACTTCATTCATGTCGCACAGCATAACCACCGAAACTGAAACTGATTACGATAATACGGTGGGTGCCCTTTTGCACTCGCTGAGCCAGGTGCCCGCCGAAACGCTGCCTAGCGCCGCCACCATCGCAGCCGCCGTTGTTCAGGTCGCTCACGCTGATTCGCCGCCCATGCATCTAGCGTTAGGAAATACCGCAATGGCAGAGATCCGCAAGGAACTTACCGCACGGCTGCGTGACCTGACCGAATGGGAACAGTTCACACGCAAAATTGACGATCAGAGCTATAGCGAACCCGGACCAGCCTAGGAGCTACACCAGGGTTGCTCATACGCCGCCAATGTCAGCAGCAGTTCGCCGAGTTCTGCCTCGCTGGTACCGGACAAGGACCCGGCCAAGCAGGTTCGCCGGTCGGCTACCGACTCGGGAGACGTGATGCCATCGCACGCACGGTCAGAGGCTATCGGCATATCACGCGGTGTGGGCGGTGCTGGCGAGCAGGACGTGTCCATCGCGGAATCGGACACCGTCGGCGCAGCGGGCCTCGACCTTGCCGCCGGCGAACTGCTCGGTGTAGAGGCGGGCGTAGAGCCCGCCGCGAGCCAGGAGTTCTGCGTGCGTGCCTTGCTCGGCGATCCGGCCGGCCTCCAGGACCAGGATGAGGTCAGCGCCGAGGATGGTGGACAGGCGGTGGGCGATGGCGATCGTGGTGCGCTGCTGGGTGGCGTGCTGAAGTGCCTGCTGGACCAGCCGCTCGCTGGCGGTGTCCAGTGCGCTGGTGGCCTCGTCGAGGATCAGGATGCGGGGATCTTTGAGCAGCACCCTGGCGATGGCCAGGCGTTGTTTTTCTCCTCCGGAGAGCCGGTAGCCGCGCTCGCCGACCACGGTGTCGTAGCCCTGGGCGAAGGACAGGACGCGGTCGTGGATGTTGGCCGCCCGCGCGGCTGCTTCGATCTCGTCCTGGGTGGCGTCCGGGCGGGCGTAGCGCAGGTTGTCGGCGATGGTGGCGTGCAGCAGGTAGGTGTCTTGGGTGACCATGCCGATCGCCTCGGCCAGCGAGGCCTGGGTCAAGTTCCGGACATCGTGGCCGTCGATCAGGACCCGGCCGCGGTCGACGTCATAAAGCCTGGGGATCAGGTAGGAGAGCGTGGTTTTACCCGATCCGCTGGGACCGACGATGGCGGCGAGCTGGCCGGGCTCGACGGTGAACGAGATGTCGGCCACGGCGTGTGGCAGCCCACTGGCGGTCCGCGCCCCCGCGTCCGCGTTCGGCGTGTTGTCGCTGCCGGTGGGCTCGGTGCCGACGCTGGTGGCGGTGGGGTAGCTAAACCAGACACCATCGAGTTCGACCCGCCCGGCCAAGGTGGTGGTGTCTAGGACCCGGGCGTGTGGGCTATCGATGATGCGCGGGGTCAGGTCCAGGTAGCCGAAGATCCGGGCGAACAGCGCCAGCGAGGTCTGCACATCCAGCGAGACCCGCAGCAGATTGACCGTCGGGAACAGCAGCCGGGTCTGCAGGGTGGTAAAGGCGACGATCGTGCCGGCGGTCACCGTCACGCCACCACCGGCGGCGATCAGGAACCCGGCGACGAGGTAGACCACCGCGGGGGTGATGCCCAGGAAGGTCTGTACCACGGCGAAAAAGGACTGCCCGGTCATCGCCTGGCGGACCTGCAGCTGGACCTGGCGGGCGTTCTCGGCCCGGTAGCGCTCCAGTTCGTAGGCTTGCCGGTTGAATACCTTGGCCAGCAGCACCCCGGAGATCGACAGCGATTCCTGGGTGAGCGCGGTCATCTCCGACAGCGACTCCTGAGTGCGACCGGCCAGCGTGCGCCGGATCCGTCCCACCCGCACCTGCAGCACCACGAACAGCGGAAGCAGCGCCACCGCGACCAAGGTCAGCCGCCAGGACAAC
>DASTBN010000235.1:0-11177 GCA_035712045.1 Pseudonocardiaceae bacterium | reverse complement strand
CGGGATTCGGTACCGCCGTGTGGCTGGCACCGCACCCCGCCACCAGGACGCTGAGCACGCCCAGGGCTATCACCAGCGTGATCGCCCTGTTCAGAGCCCCGCCTGATGGACACAACTTACACACACGCACAGGAACCATCCGTTTCCAAGATCTACTGCGAGAGAGTGGGCCTGCGGCCCCGGACCGGCAGACTTGTGAGCGCGTGCCTCCCGTGTCTACCGACGCGTGGCGGTCACGTCCGGTTGCTCGCGGCCTGATTCGAGCCCGCCGGGGCTGTCGTGCTAGCGTCTTGCCGTCACGGCCGGTTAGGCCAGACACCGGCGCCGCTAGCTCAACTGGCAGAGCAGCTGACTCTTAATCAGCGGGTTCGGGGTTCGAGTCCCTGGCGGCGCACCCTCTGACCTGCTAGAACAGGTTCCCTGCCGGGGGTCGGCACCCTCACGTGATAGCGACGTGATAGCGCCAGTCCCGGTAGCCCTGGGCACGAGTGCCGCTGCGGCGTCGGCTGCGGCAGCTGCGACCGCCGGGTAGACCGACGTGTAGGTGTCGCTGGTGAGTGTGATCGACGAGTGCCCCAGGGTCTCCTGCACCACCTTGAGATCGACCCCGGCGGCGAGCATGAGCGACGCCGCTCCATGGCGCAGGTCGTGCAGTCGCACCGGCGGCAGGTCGGCCGCCACGGTGAGCTCGTGGAAGTGGTCGGTGAGCGTGGCCGGGTGCAGCGGTTCCCCGTTCTCGCGGGTGAACACCTTCCCTGAGTTGGTCCATGCCGGTCCCCACGCCAGCCGCTCGGCGAGTTGTACCCGCCGATGTGTCCGCAGCGCCACCACGGTACCCGCGTCCAGCGCGACCGCGCGCTCACCGGCTTCGGACTTGGGGGCGTCCTCGATGACCTCCCACCCCAGCTGCACCCGCTGACGCCGCACGGTCAGCACTCCCCCATCAAGATCGACGTCTTCCCACTCAACGGCTGCGGTCTCACCCCGGCGCAACCCCCGGTAGGCGATCAGGTGGTATAGCGCGTAGAGCCGGTCCCCGGCTGCAGCGTCGAGGAACGTCCCGAGCTGGTCGGGACGCCACACCATCACCGGTGACGGGCGCGGCGCCAGCTCGCGCGCATCTCCCGGCGTCTTACCCTCGGCGATGTGCGCGGCCACGGTCTCCCGCCAGCGCGCCTCCCGCTCCACGGTCCATACCAGCGCCTTAGGCCGCTTTCCGCTCGGCAGTTTCACCAGCGCCGCGACGTTGACCATCACCAGACCTTGCCGTTGCGCATCGGCCAACGCGGCCCGCAGGGTGGCCCGGACCCGCTGCCGGGTGGCATCGCCGCCAGGAACCTCGGCCAGCATGTCGGCGACGTGCTCCACCCGCAGCGCGTCGAGATGGTGATGCCCAAGATGCGGGATTAAGTAGTTCTTGATGTGCCCGGCGTAGCTACGCCGGGTGTTCGGGCGGATGTCCCGCTTGCTAGCCAGCCACTCATCGAAATACTGCCCGGCACTACAGCGGCGCACGCTCATGCCCCCGCTGATCTTCGCTTTCACCTTGTCCATCTCCGCTAGGGCCTCGTTCTCCGAGGAGAAACCACCGCGCGCTACTTGAGTGCGCTTACCATCGCGGCCTGGGTAGCTGATGTGGAAGGACCAGGTGCCGTGCCGTGGGTTCCATGTCCCGTCACGGCGGCGCAGTTTTGGGCAGCGCGCACCGAGCTGTTTTCCATCCCCATCGAGGCAGCCGCACCTCTTAAAGGTCGAGCCCTTCACTCGGTCACCCCACTCACCTGGTGTGCGTCTGCGCGGCTGCCTGCGTCGATGAGCTTCCCGGTGTCGTCTTGCCGGTAACCCCATTCCGACAACGGGCCGGAGAGCGCCTCGATTGCCTGTTGCGGGATCGGGGGTAAGGACCAACCCCGGCGGTGCATCTCCACTCGCATCGCTGCCAGCACCGTCAGATGCCGCTCAGCGACGGCTGCCGACACGGGGTCAGCCTCCCGCGGCGTGTACCCAGGTGTGCCGCGCTCAATGTCGCGGAGCTCCTCGCGGTCGGCAGCGTTCACCCATCCGGCCAGGGCGGTGTCGTGGCTGCGGTAGACGGTGACTGGCGCATCCGCCGCAGGATGTGCGGTGACGTACCACGGATTCTGCTGGGCCAGTTCACGCTGCGCAGGGTCTCCTGGCGCGCCCGTCAGGCGGGTGAGCGCCACCTCGCCAGAGAAGATTTTGATAGCGGTCCATGCGTCGGTGGTCACGCCAGGCAGGATCGGTACCTGCTCGCCGGTTCCCACCGGGAACAACAGCAGCCCGGGTGCCACCCTCAGCGCTGCCGCGAACATGAGTATCTCGCTGACGGTGATCGTTGAGCGGCGCTTGGCTTCGAGGTTGGTCACCTGGGTGCGGGTGTAGGGCATCCCCATCGCGGTGAGGGTGTCGGCGAGCCGTTGGGCGCTCATGCCAGCCGCCTCCCGGTACCGCCGTATCTGACGGCCGGTGATCCTGGTCCACTCGTCGGGCCACATCCCCACTTGTGTCATGAGAACACCATACTAATCAACTTGCGCGCTCACAACCCCACATATAGCGTAACCAGTACCCCGTATTGGAGGTCTGGAGTGATGAATACACAGATCGAGTGGTTGAGCCCAGCCCAGACTGGCGAGCTACTCGGTGTGGGTGTCGAGACGTTACGCCGGTGGCGTCGCCACAACATCGGACCGCCCGCCCGCCGAGTAGGTCCCCGATTCGTCCGCTACGACCGCGCAGCGGTGCTCACCTGGCTGGCCACGAGGGAAACAGCGTGATCCACCGAGGCATGACCCGGGCGGCCCTGCTCGCTCTCCCCGCAGCCGTGGACATCGTCACCGCTGGTCGAGCGGTCGGAGTCGGCCGCACGAAGGCGCACGAGCTGGCGCGCACCGGTCAATTCCCAGTGGCAGTACTCCGCTTGGGCAACAGTTACCGGGTACGCACGGCTGACTTACTGACCTATCTCGGTATCGAGCCGGGAGACGGCGCCGCATGACCACCAGACGTGCGAGCGGGGCGCCGCCACCACTGGCCCGCTTCGAGCGCGAGGCTGATCCCGATGGCGTCCTGGATCCCGCCGAGCGGGCCCGCCGCGCCCAGGCCGCCCGCCGGGCACACATGCAGCGCCTCGCGCTCGCGAGCTCGAAGGCCCGACATGCCCGCAAAGCAGCCGGGGAGGCGATCCCGGCATGACGAACCCCCGCACACTGGCAGGTGGCGCGGGGGTCGGTGGGTTAGTCGACACACCAGGACGACCAGCCCAGACTACCGCTGACATCTCCCCCTCTACAGCTAAGCGGCTACGCCCGCGCTCCAGGCGCCTGGTCCGCCTGCTGCTTGCGCCGAGCCTGCATCAGGCGCTGGGTCACCTCAATTCGATATGGCTGTGCTGCTGGGTGGCCCCTCGGCGCTGCCCGCAGGCCGGGCGGTGGTCATGGTGACCAACTTCAATGCTCTCGACCCCGCCCGGTGGGCGGTGCGCTACGCCGTCTCTGGCTTGCCGGTGCTGCCCTTGCACTCGGCCCGTGACGGCCGCTGTACGTGCGGCGATGGTTGCGGCCGCCAGGGTAAGCATCCGTTGACCCGTCACGGCAAGGACGACGCGAGCACCGACCCTGAGCGGGTCGCCCGGTGGTGGGCCCGGTGGCCGTGGGCCAACATCGGGATTCGGCCCCCTGCCGGGGTGGTCGTTCTCGATGTCGACCCGCGTAACGGTGGTGCGGAGGCACTGTGTGAGCTGATCCGCCAGTACGGTCCGCTACCGTCGACGTTGACCGCTCGCACCGGCGGTGGTGGATTCCATATCTGGCTTGCTTACGCCGGGCGAGCACGTGGGCAGCTGTGCTGCGGGGTCGACGTCAAGACAGATGGCGGCTATCTGGTGTGCCCACCGAGTGTGCACGTCAGCAGGCGCCGCTACGAATGGGCCGCGCGGGTACCTACAGCGCCAGCGCCGACGTGGCTACGCCGACTGCTAGCCCCACCACGTCCGGCGCCGAAGCTCTCGCTGGCCCGTTCCGGTGGCGGTCTCGATCCGCTGCTACGGTTCCTCGCCGCCGCGCCCGAGGGACGACTGAACAACTCGCTGTTCTGGGCGGCTAGCCGCGCCCACGACGACGGGCTGGACGTCGGGCCGCTGGTCGAGCTGGCGGTGTCAATGGGTCACCCACGGCGCGGCGCGGAGGCCACCGCTGGGACAGCGGGAGATCGGGTATCGCGTCAGGTGGTGCGCCGATGACTTTCGATTATGTACAGCCCGAAGACCCGGTAAGCGCTGACGGTGCCGCGCTGCTTACTGAATTGCGCTCAGCGCTGACCCGGTACGTCATCTTTCCCTCGGAACAGGCAGCCGACGCGATCACGCTCTACATCGCAGCGACCCACGCACAAACCGTGTGGGAACATGCCACCCGACTCGTGATCAAGTCGCCCATCAAGCGGTGCGGCAAGACCAGGTTGCAAGAGGTAGCGCGAGAGACCGTGCACAAACCCCTGCCCACCACAAACATCTCACCGGCCGCCTTGGCCCGGTCCATCGACGAGAACGACCCGCCGACACTCATTCTCGACGAAGCGGACACCGTCTGGGGCAAGAAAGATCAGCGGTCAGAAGGAGCCGAAGACCTCCGAGGTATCCTCAATTCCGGGCACTCCCGCGGATGGCCCTATGTGCGCTGGGACGCCACCGCGCGCAAGCCCGAGCTGTGCCCCACCTTTGCCATGGCGATCATCGGCGGTATCGGCGATATGCCCGACACCATCGAGGACCGCGCCGTGGTGATCTCGATGCGCCGCCGAGCGCCTCACGAGAAAGTGGCGCAGTGGCGCAGCCGCCGGGTCCTCCCGCAGCTCCGCGACCTCCGCGAGCGGCTCCACGAGTGGGTGGTAAGCCAGCACAACACGCTGACCAACGCGGAACCTGAGCTACCCGTAGAAGACCGTGCCGCCGACTGCTGGGAAAGCCTGGTCGCGGTCGCGGACGCCGCCGGTGGGGACTGGCCCAAACGAGCCCGGGCAGCATGCCGGGCCATCGCCGGAGATGCCGAGGTCGAGGAGGCCACCACCTCCGGAGAACGTCTCCTGGCTGACCTGAAGGTCATCTACAAGACGGCCCATTTCCTATACACGACGACGATCCTCGAACACCTCACCAAGATCGACGAAGCTCCGTGGGCGGAGTGGAGCCGCAGCCCGAACGGCCGGGCGCCTATCAATGCCAGGGGACTCGCCGGACTGCTCAAGCCCTACAAGATCCGGCCCCGCGACGGGCGCGAAGACGGCACCGGCCCACAGAAGAAGGGCTACTACCGCGCCGACCTAACGGACAGTTTCGCGCGCTATATCCGCGACGACCGCGACACCGCGACACACACCCACGACCCGCAGACCAGCTCTGTCGCGGATCCTGTCGCGCCCGGATTCGCCGCCACCGCGACAGGGAACGAGCAGGGGTTCTTAGCCGATGTCGCCGATATCGCCGATATCGCGGAACCGCGCCTAAACAGTGCCACGGTCGACACCGACATTGCCGTAGCCCTCCTCGCCGACGAACTCGGCGCCACCACCATCGACGCCGACACCTGGCGGCGACTCGCCACCGGGTACGACACCTAGGATTTCACCCATGCAAACGTCCCTATCCGAGTGACCCCTGAAACCGTCCCCATTGGAGGTAGCCGGTATGGCCCGGGTTCGTCCCGCTGTTCCCTGCACGGCGAAGCGCACGGACGGCCAGCCCTGCCGAGGGTATGCGATCACCGGCGGCCAGGTGTGCCGAGCGCATGGTGGTGCCGCTCCGCAAGTCCGGGCCGCCGCGCACCGCCGGATCGTCCGTGGCCAGATCAGCCGCGGCCTCCTGGCCGGCCAGGCGAAAGCCAGACGCAGCGGCGATCCCCTCGATGGGTTCGACTTCCGGCACGGTCCGCGGACCACACCACAGCCCGGTACCGGACGGTGTCCCACGAAACCGTGACTCCAAAAGTCACGGTCTGACCAGCGCCGAGACCACACCCATGCAACCCCCGACGAACGCTGACGATGAAACGCTGGGTGACTATGGCGAACGCTTACCGCCTCCGCCGGGGTGGGCCTTCCCTGCGTGCCCGGCTTCCCGTCGAGGTCAAGATCTGGCAGGGGACCGAGGTCTACGTGCTGCGCTACGGCCACAGGCTCAGCTTCCGCGCGATCGGCCGCCAGCTCGGCATTAGCACCACTACCGCATGGCGGCGGTGCTGGTTCTATCAGGATTTTGTGATGTATCCGCAGCTCCGGGGCCTTCCTCGTGATCATGTTCCTCCGCAGCGCGGTACTCGTGAATGCCCCCGCGGAGAGCCACCCACTCTCGTCCGGCCCGCGCACGGCTACGTCCGGCACCCCTTGCCCGCTATCCGCTGCCGGGCCCACCGCCGACACGATGGGGCGCCATGCGGGCGCTGGGCCATCCGCGGCGGGGCGGTATGCCCATCCCACGGCGGCAGCGCTCCGCACGTGAAGCGGGCCGCCGCCGAGCGGGTACGGCGGGCACTAGCGATGGACCAGGCGCTGCGGGCCCGTTTCCGGAACCGTGATCTGCGCGTGCCGGATCTGCGTGCCGCTGTTCTATCTAAACGCCGGCCATGGTCTCCGTGAGGACACTGACCCAAGGGAGCTTTTGAGGACCCTCGATTCTTCAAGGGGATGACTATGACCGGCTCCAGTGCATCACCGACGTTCGTGTTGATCCCCGGTCTGGGTGCGACATCGTTTGTGTGGACCCCGGTGGTCCGTGAGCTGGCCCTGCGAGGCCACCGTGCCCTGCCTATCGAATTGCCCGGTCATGGGTTCGATGCCCTCTTTCCCTCTGGTTACCAGTGTCCCCAAGATCTCGCATTGCTCGCGAGGGCACCCTCGCCGGTGGCCGGGCTCGCCCTGGAGGACTACGTGACCCACACGCTGCAAGTGACCTTTCGCGAAGGGCCGTTGTGACAATCTTCGATCCATGACCGAGATCGTCGACCTCATCAAGGTCGCGGCGCCCCTGCGTGCCCTGCTCGTGGCCGCATACGAGGGTGAGGTGGCCTCGACACCTGCGGGGCGGCACTGGCTGGCCGGGGCCATCGCCGCACTGGACGTGGCCGGGCAGTCTCAGGCGGCCTCGCCGGTCTCGGAGAACGCCTTGTAAAGCGTGGCCCGCTTGACGCCGAGGGTGTTGCAGATGGTGGCCATGGACTCCCCAGCGGCGCGCATCTGCCGCGCGGCCCGCAGCTGCTCAGCGGTGATGACCCGGGGACGCCCGACCTGCTTACCCCTTGCCCGGGCGGCCTCCCGGGCCGCCGAAGCACGCTCGTTGATCAAGCCGCGCTCGTACTCGGCGAGCGCGGCGAGGATGCCCGCGAGCATCCGCCCCGTGGGTGTGGAGTAGTCCACGCCGTCGTTGAGGCCGCGCAGCAGCACTCCGCGCTTGTGCAGCTCCTCAGCGGTGCGCACCACGTGCGACAGGGACCTACCCAGCCTGTCCAGCCGCCACACCACCACCGTGTCACCCTCGCGGACGTAATCGAGCATCGCGGCCAGCCCCGGGCGGTCGGTGCGGGCACCCGACATGGTGTCCTCGAAGATCCGCTCGCAGCCGAACGCGTCGAGCGCGTCCCGCTGCGGGTCGGTGGTCTGCTTGCCGGTGCTGACCCGGACATAGCCGATCGTGGTCATCGTGCCTGCCCCCTCCTGGCGGGTGTCTACCTGTCTATCGTCCAGAAAATCGGCGCGTTACACGATATGTGGACACTGCTTGTTGGACGGATTTACTGGACACCCGGTCCTGCGGGAACGCCACCGGCGGCACCCGCATCTGAGGGTGTCCAGCTTCGTTGGTTTCGGGACACGGACCGGAGTCATCCTCAGGTCCGGCGAGCATCGCTAGCGTGTCCACGGCACCCCGCAGGTACGCGGAATGAACTGGATCGGCTGGGACTGTCACTAGCACCATCCGCAACTGCTCTGCCGCACTCATCAGATCGGCGTGGCTGATCGGTTCACCTATGGGGGTACGGTAGCCACTGTGGTCGCACAGTCACCACGGCTGAAGGGAGCTGATGGCGTCGTGCCCTCTCTGACCACCACCGGAAAAGCGCCCCATTCGCGGGGCACCACAGCCGCCCGGTGAGACTCGGCAGGGAGATCGAAGTCGGATAGGCCCCTTGGCCCCTGTGGTTCGCGGCAAGGCATGGCATGGGTGGGGCGGTCACCTGTCGGACCGTCCCGCAGAACGGCCCGCCCGACGAGCCAGTACGCGCTAACGCAGCACGCTGCATCAGTAGCCCGATAGCTCCCGCAGCCGTCAGCCACACTGTCGCCGAACCGCGTAGCCGGAGCGCTCAGGACCCCCGGACTTGTCGGTCTTTTTTCGAGAGATACCAAACCATCGTCAGTCTCATTGCCAACACCACGACGACCACCGGACTGACTGTCCGCTGCGGACTTGACCCCAACCTCTATCCCACAGAAATCGAACTCACCGATCAGCAGAAGGAATCAATACCCCTCACTCGACACCTCTTTTACGGCGACTGGAACTACGCCATAACGCCACGAATCGAATCACTTATTTTCTTCCGACTCCTTGCGCAAATTCCTGATCATCCATCCAAAATAGCCCAGTAGTACCAACAGTCCAACGAGGAAGACTCCAACTTCCACTCCTCGCCACCACACGGTATCCGGTACGGGCCTCCACGCCATTAGGACCATAGGGAAGGCTATTCCGGTTGCGGCGAAGAATGTCAAAGCTCCTAGCGCAGCTCGAATTCCTCCCAGCTTAGTCATCCACCAAAGCGACCCCAGGAGTGTATTCAATTCCACATTGAGCCGATCTATCTGAGCGGCTAATTTGCCCTCTTTTTCGAGGGAATATTCATAGTTCTGATATTCGTCATCCGTCACCGCTGCGGTCCGACGTTCCCCTAGCATGTTCGAGGCAAATCCGTCACCTACAAGTCGCTCACTGGCGATAGTCCGGGCCACTTCAAGATACAGGTTGCTGTCCTCCGTGGGAATATCCCCTAAACGCTCGCTCAGTTCAGAAAATTCAGTTGCTGGAGGTTCTGTTGTTGATGGATAACAGGACTCGATCCGCGTAAACGCCTTCTGAACCTTGGACGTTAGCGCAGACGCCATTTTTGCGGCTTCCCACCGCAGGAAGCCTCTAGGAGCATACTCCCTCACCAGACTGTCGGCGGGAACGTCACCTCGCGCCTGGACGATTCGGCGCAGATGGCACTTCTCGAACAGTTTGCGACCTAGATCTTGGCTGATTTCCTTTTGCTCCTTCAGTTTGGGATTAATTTCATACAGCTTGCTTTCCACGGCCCTCCTGTGCTCTCTGTTGGAATTGGTCTCTATGGAGATAGAGATCAATTTTTGCGCAATCAGCCCTCCGATGATCCCAACAAGTACCGCACCAGACTGCGCTGTAGCGGACAATAGGACTGAAGGGTCAACGTCTGACACCTTTGCGCCCCTCTCTGATCGAGCCTGGATACCCCGAGGTCATACCCTCGGCCAGAAAAGCAACCAACCCCTAAGTGTATCGGGGGTCAAGCCGTTTCGGGCACTACGGCAACGATACTCGGTGCGTGTCGGATACCCAAACGCTGCTCTTCAGTTGGCCACGCACACGGACCAATCCAGTCGGCGATATGCTGCGGTGTATAAATCTTTGCTCACACCAAGGATCAGCAAGCTGCTCCCGACATCATCCAGACTGATCACCTTGGCGCGCCTCCCATATTCCAGATAGCGGACCCAATAAGGTCCGTCCCGGAACGGAGTCGGGATCGTGCGCTGGGTATTGGGGCGGCGATCGCGTTGACCGTTGCGTTCCGGAAGATCGCCTAGCTGCCCCCACGGAAGCCGCGTCCCTCGCGCGCGGCACCCTCGACGGTGGCTTACGCTTAGGCCGCCTCAGGGAAGCCGGAATTGTGCCGTTCACTTTAGATCTTCCTCGTGACTCGGCGCCTCGGCTCGCTGCTCGCCTCTGTCTTCGACGCGTACGACGTTCAACCAGCCTTCGTCCTCTCCTTCGCTAGTCCGTGCGACGCGGGTGGTCCATCCGGTCGGCAAAATGACGAGACTGGAGCGCCGGGCGCGCGCCCCATCAAACCTTGGATCCGCTGCGAACGTCGCACTGTCAAACGCGGCGTCCCCGACGAACGTCGCACTGTCGAAATCAGCGTCCCTGGCGAACTCCGCCTTGACGAACCACGCGTCCCCGGCGAACGTCACTCCGCCGAACGCGGCGTCCCCAGCAAACGTCGCCCCGCCGAACCACGCGCTGTTGTCGAACTCCGCATTGCCGAACACTACGATCCCAACGAACGTCGCCCCGTCGAACGTGGTCCCGATCTGCCACACGTCCCCGGCGAACTCCGCCCTGAAGAACCACGCGTCCCCGGCAAACGTCGTTTCGCCAAACATGGCGTGCGCGGTGAACTTCGCCCCATTGAACACCGCGTCCCCGGCAAACGTCGCCCCGCCGAACTCGGCGTTCCCGGAGAACTGCGCCCCGTCGAACTTGGCTGTCCGGACCCGACAGTGGGTCAGATCGAGCTGGTACAGGTGGGCTTCGGTCAGGTTCAGGTCGATGTCAGCCCAGAAGGCTGCCGCAACGGCGGGTTTGAGATGGGCAGTCAGGATGCGCTGGGCGGTCAGCCGGACTTGAAGTTCCTGGCGGCGTTGCTCGTAGCGGTGATGCGCGCCACGGGAGGCGTCCTCACCAGGTGCTTGACCATCCGGAGGAGTAAAGGGCATCCTCAGGTAGGCACAGATCACATCGACGATGGTCTGCCGTTGGATCGGATTGTTCTGCGCGAGACGTTCCAGAGCATGCAAACCGCCGAGTCGGACCGGGGCTTTCTCGGCGCCAAGTTGGTTGACCGCGTGGGTGTAGAGCTCGGTGATGCGCTGTTCATCGGCGTCCCGTTCGGTGGCTGCGGCGACTTCGCGCTGGTGCTCTAGCGTCAGCTCGGCGGACTGCTGGCGGCGGGCGGCAAGCAATAGTGTCAGTGCGCCACCAGTAACGACCATGACGCCACCGGCGGTACGGATCAGATCCAGCTTCAACCTGACCTCGGCACCGCCTCCATAACGCCACCACAGCAGACTCAAGGCTGCCGCAACGG
>DASTBN010000234.1:0-3441 GCA_035712045.1 Pseudonocardiaceae bacterium | reverse complement strand
CCCCATTCGCGTCTACAGGAAATCAACGCGATCTCAAGCGCGCTCCAGTCAGCAGATCGGGATCCACCCGCCGACGGCCACCCTCGTACCAGGTCCGCGCGAACGGCACCATCAGTAACGGCTGCTCATCGCCGATGAGATCGCAGTACACCGGGAGAAAGCCGCGGTGATCCAGGCTCACCAGGAACTCAGCGCACACCAGCCCCCTCCCGTCCAGGCATCCCGTGCCGTGCCACGGCAGCAGCGCCGAGCCGCCGAGGTAGGTGAACCCGCTGCAGCCAGGCCGGGAGGTGACCGTGGCGAGCCGGATGTGCGGCGGGAGATGCTGGAGAGTCCCAGCAGCGACGTCGGCCAGCGACGCCGCCAGATAGTTCACGGAGCCGTCCCATGCCGCGGCCATCACCGCCCGACGGGCCGAGACCAGTTCCGGCGAGGCTCCCGGAGCGGCAAACCCATCCGGCAGGGCGAGCACCTGGCAGGCCCATCGCCGGGGATCGCTGCCGGCCGGGGCCGGCACGGGGACCGAGTACACCAGCGAGGACAGGATGTCGCGGAATGACGGCACTGCGGCCAGCACACCGCCCCGCACCCGCTGGGCCAGCCGGGCATCAACGAGGGCGGCGCCGGACATCCCGCCCGGGTCACCAGCCAGCGACGAGATCAGACCGCGGAAGCCGCGGCGGTACTTCTCGCGAGCGCTCCACCCTCGAGGACCAAGCATCCGGGCGACGAAACAGGACTGATCGTAAAACCGCACGGTGTCATTCAGCCCGATCAGCTGGGCGTAGTACTTGAGCTGCCTGCGGTAACGCCACGTCTCCGGCCAGCCACGGGGCCGCGAGTAGCCACCGTCGTTGAGCACCAGCACGCGCAGGCCAGGCGGGTAGAGCGCGGTGAACGCGTCCGCGAGCTCCCGCAGACGCAGCAGGGCGCCCAGCTCGGCCAGATCCGGCCAGGGACCAGCGGCTTTCAAGCCGTTGTCGTGCTGTTTGAACGGAAACCCGATCGTCAGGATCGTGATCGGCTGCTGGGACTGGATGAACGGCGCCATCTGGGCGAGCGCGGCCTCCAGCGGGAAACACGACCGCGGGCCCTTGAGAAACCGGGACCGGGTCAGGATCCGGTGCAGTGCCACTGCCACCTCACGCGGGCACTCCGGCGGCCGGACACGGCTCACCCGGTCCGTCAGCGCCGCCAGGTGCCCCAGCGCGTTCTCCACGAGCCGGGCCGAAGCGGCCTGTGAGCCCTCGAGTAACGAGCTGACCAGCGTCCGCTGTTCCTGGCTATCCAGCCGGACCGGCTCTGGGCTCACCCAGCTCGAGGTGCGCATCCGATGCAGCGGAAGGGCACGCAACGACCGGGCGTGGGAGATAACGGGCACCCGGGTGCCGACCCGTGCTGTCCTGTTAATCGGCGGGGTGATCACTCCCGCGCCCGATGACACAAATTCCGACAGTAGACGCCCAGCTTCCCCGGCGCATCAACTCAGCGCCAGACGGTCTGCCATCGCTCGAACCGCCGACCCGCGCGCAAGCTGGCCATCCGGCGATGGAATTCCGCCTGCATGGCCTCTGACGCCCCGGCCCTAGGGAACACCCCGCCGATCAGCTTGAGATCGCGGACACCGTGCAGCACCTCGAAACCGTCCCAGTCCCGCACGTCGAACCCATAGGTGTCGATGAGGTCACGAAGGTGGGCTGGGGGCCGGTGAAACCGCACGTGGCTCACCGCTATCGGCGTGAGGTCCCATTCCGGCGGCCCGATGGAGCACGAGTCGAAGTCACACAGCACAGGCCGGTCCGGGCCCGGAATGACGTTTCCCACATGCGCGTCGCCATGCAGCACGGCCGTAGGGAGCGCGAAGTCCAGCTCAGCCACGGCGGCGGCCAGCTCGGTACTGCGGCGAAGCAGGAAATCACGATCGGCTGCGGTCATCTCGCTGGCATCCCGCACCCGGTTGTCGAAGTCGGTGAGAGGATCCCAGCTGGGCAGGCCGCAGCACGGCAGTGGCACCGCGTGCACCGCCCGGAGCAGGCTGGCCAGCTCCGAGCCACCGGGGGGCGGGCCAGTGGGCGTCACGGCCTGCCACACAGTGGCGACGTGGTCACCGACCCGCAGCGGCTGCGGGATACCCGGGATCAGCCGGATCGCTGGCACGTCGTGCTCGGCGAACACCGTCGCGGCAGTGACCGCCAGCGTCGCGCGCGGGATGTAGGAGGGCAAGGTGACCAGCCGGATCACCACTGGATCCCGGCTCAGCTGAA
This sequence comes from Pseudonocardiaceae bacterium, assembly GCA_035712045.1. Lineage (GTDB taxonomy): Bacteria > Actinomycetota > Actinomycetes > Mycobacteriales > Pseudonocardiaceae. Next base: position 1,177 of record DASTBN010000234.1, on the reverse strand, counting down.
AGACAGCGTTGTTGACGTTGCGGAGCAGTCGCGCGCCACTATGGTCCAAGCCGAGCTCGCCGCACACTGCCCGCAATCCCGCGATAATCCGCTCATGAGAACGGGTCGGCGAGAGCACCGCAGGTCCACCAGGACTCGTCATATGGTTCGGAGCTGTTTGATCTGGTGGCAGAGATCACGGGCATCCGCGTTGGTGGAGCGCCGGGCCGCTTCGATCTGCAGCGGCTCGAGACGATCGGTCACCCGCCTGGACTTCAGCGTGGATGCCGCGTTCAGGGCCCTCCGGCCGACCTGCAGACCGTGATCGACATCGCCTTGCCGCAGGTGCGCGGTGGCCAGCATGGTGAGGGTGAATGCCAGGCTACGGCCCATCTGATCATCATAGCGGTCCAGGGCCTGGCCGAACGCCGGAATCGCGAAAGTAGAGTGGCGCGGATCGAAGGCGGCCAGCTCGTTGTGGATGCACCCAATCATCGCGTACATGTCGGTGTCGTTGTAGAACTTGGCCCAATCGGGCGTTTCATGCGGATTCGCCCGGGAAAGCTCGTCCCGGGAGCGGCCGAGCAGCTTCATCGCCTGCACGTCGTCGCCCATCATCGCGTAGGCCCACGCCTCGTTGCCGCACAGCACCGCGACAGCGTGCTCTGACCCGGAGTCCTGAGCGGCGATCTGACCCAGCTGGAACCACTTCAGCGCGTCGTTAGGCTCCTTGTAGTGCAGATAAACCCGGCCGATCCGGTACATGATGTTAGACATCAGGCTGGAATCACCGGACTGCTTGGCGAACTCCAGGGCCGTGGCGAAATGACTTCGCGAGGAATCCAGCAGCCCCACGTCGAAAGTCGTCCAACCGGCGAGATTCTGCAAATCCCCCAGTGCCCGGAACAAAGCCTGCCGAACGTCCTCGGTGCCCGAGGCGCCGAGCAGGCGCTGCGCCCAGGACAGCTGCGCGACGACCGCATCCCGGCACGCGCCGCCACCAAACCTGTAGTCCAGCGCGCGCATGGCCCTGGTAGCCGCCTCGACTTGCCGGACGTCTGTTAGGCCGATTCTGCTCGGCGCGGGCGTCTGGGCCGGGCTGGGCAGCCATTGCCCCCGGTCAGCGCCCAGGACAGCGGTGCCGAACATCACGGCCGCTCCATGCGCCAGGAGCCTCCGGCGCTTCACGAACTCATCC
>DASTBN010000233.1:0-2106 GCA_035712045.1 Pseudonocardiaceae bacterium | reverse complement strand
CGTACACGATCTACACGACCGGCATCGCCTGGCGGAAGGACAAGGTGCCGGAGAACCCGTACACGATGGCCAACCCGTGGGCCATGCTCTGGCAGCCCAAGTACAAGGGCAAGGTGGCGATCCTCAACGACGCCCGGGAGGGCATCAGCCTCGGGCTGATGAAGAACGGCATCTACAACCTGAACACCACCAACCCCAGCCAGATCAGCGCGGCCGGGCAGTCCCTGGTGAACCTGGCCCACCTCACCAACGTGCACATCGACAACAACGACTACTCCAACGTCCCGACCGGCCAGATATGGATCCACCATTCCTGGTCCGGTGACATGGCGTCGGCGGCCTACTACATGCCCAAGGGCGTGCCGGTGGACGTGGTCGGGTACTGGTTCCCCCCGGACGGCAAGGGACCCGTCGGGAACGACCTGATCACTGTGCTTAAGGGCGCGGAGAACCCGGTGCTCGCCCACCTGTTCCTGAACTACATGCTCGACCTGCACAATGGGCTGACGAACTACAGCTTCACCGGGTATATGCAGCCGCTCAACGGGATCACGCCACAGCGCCTGGTGCAGGAGCAGCTCCTGCCGAAGTCCCTGATGTCCACCACGGTCCTCCCCTCCGACTTCCGGCGGGGGGTCATGGAGCTGCAGATCCCGGTGACCACGAACGCCCTGTGGGAGCAGGCATGGCAGCGCGTGCAGAGCGCCTAGGCGGCTAGCGTGGCGGTGCGAGTGGAGCGGCTGCCGAGGCGGCGGCAGCCGAAGGAGCCGCACCGGCTGTTCTGGGCCGCCCTGGCCGCGCCCGGCATCATCTGGCTGCTGGTGCTGTTCGTCGTCCCGTTCTACGCGATGATCGCGATCGCGGCCGGATACGTGAACCAGGTGTTCGGGTATCCGGTCGCGGCCTGGAACCCGCTGCACTGGAGCACCGCGAACCTCAACGCGGCCTGGCGGGATCTCGCCGGCACCGGCGCGTTCGTCGGGCCGATCATCGTCAGGACCCTGATCTACGTCGCCGTCGCGTCGCTGCTGTCCCTGCTGATCGCCTACCCCACCGCGTACTTCGTGGCCAGGTTCGCCGGCCGCCGCAAGGGGCTGTTCCTGGTCCTGCTCATCGCGCCGTTCTGGATCAGCTACATGATGCGCATGCTGGCCTGGGTCGGCCTGCTGCAGACGGACGGATATGTAAACAAGGCGCTCGGCCTGGTGGGCCTGGGCCCGGTCAGCTGGCTCGGCGGGCTGCCGGTGACGGTGATCCTGGGCCTTGTGTACGGCGACATCCCGTATCTGATCCTGGTGCTGTTCGCCGGGCTGGACCGGATCGACCCCGCGCTCATCGAGGCCGGCCGCGACCTTGGGCTGGGCCGGGTGCGCACGTTCCTCCGGGTGACGCTGCCGATGTCCAGGCAGGCGATCCTGACCGGCATGCTGATCACCGTGCTGCCCATGCTGGGCGACTACTACACCAACCAGCTGCTGTCCGGGACCACGGGCACCACCATGCTGGGCAACGTCATCAACAACCAGCTCAGCACGCCGGGGCTGCAGGGCGAGGGCGCCGTCTTCTCGCTGTTCTTCCTGCTCGCACTGATCATCCCGATGATCTACTACGTGGTGAGAACCAACCGGACGTCGCGGGAGGCGATGTGACCACGACAACCGCCACGCCGGCCCCGGCAGAGCGCACGGACACCGCGCGCCGGGCCGGGATCCGCAGGCTGTGGCCACGGCGCAACCCATGGCGCCACCCGTGGTTCCTGGAGGGGTTCACCTGGCTCTACCTCCTCTGGTCGCTGGTACCGGTCGCGATCGCGGTCCTTTTCTCCTTCAACAACGGCCCGTCGCAGAGCGTCTGGCAGGGCTTCTCCTGGCGGTGGTACTTCGCCGACCCGGTGAACTCGGTGCTGCACGACCCGAACCTGCATGCCGCGGTGCTGCAGACCGTGCGCCTGGCCGTCTATGTCACCGTGATCACCGTGCCGCTGGGTGTGGCCTTCGCGCTTGGCATCAACCGGTGGCGCGGCTACACCGCGTCGGCGGCCAACTTCGCGATGATCCTTTCCTTCGTCATCCCGGAGCTCATCTTCGGCGTGGCCATGTTCTTCGT
>DASTBN010000232.1:0-3169 GCA_035712045.1 Pseudonocardiaceae bacterium | reverse complement strand
GGCCTTCCGGCCAGGCTGTTCTGGTCAGGACCCAATCCACGTGGAGTCCGGTGGGATCTTGCGGATCCGGCCCGGCGGCGCGATCTGTACGAGATCGTGCTCGTGGAAGGCACTCTGGACGACGTCCGCGAGCTGATCAACGGAGCTGAGCTGGTTCGCCTGTGGGACCAGATGTACCTCCCGCCATGGGTCCGGTCGGCGTGGCGTCCACTAATCGACTCGGCGGGCACGGCAGTCTAGCGGCATGTCCCTGGATCCGCTGCAGGAACGAATCGCGCGAACCGCACTGGCCCTGCCGCAAGCTCGCACGCTGGCGCTGGCCGGTGGTGGAGCCATGATCGCGCACGGCTTCGTCACCCGGCCGACAAGAGACATCGACCTCTTCACCGAGGTCGATGACCAGGAAGCGCGCCAAGTCGTCGTGGCGCTGCGCCGGGCACTCGAGGAGCAGGGCCTCGTCACCCCACCAGACCGAACGACCACCTTTTGATCACCGTTTCATCGCCGTCGATCCGATGACGGGTGACGAATGCGTGGTCGAGGTATTTGCCGACGGAGGCCGGCTGCATGACCGTGTCACGCTGGACCTGGGGCCAGTGCTTCATCCAGACGATCTCGCCGCCGACAAGATGCTCGCCCTGGGGGGGCGAGCCCGTCCACGCGATTTCTTCGATGTAGCAGCCCTCATCGACCGCTACGGGCGCGACCGCCTGCTCGAACTCGCCATGGCCAAGGACAACGGATTTACCCGCGAAACATTTATCGACGCCCTCCACGCCATCACACGACTCAGCAATGCCGACTGGGCAGAAGATGGAATCAACAGCGACGACACCCAACGACTCCGCGCAGATTTCGACACCTGGCGCAGCCAACTGGAACTCGGCACGACGTGACAGCAGAGCATCACTCCATCCGGCCAGGTGATGCCGCGTCGATCTGGGGAGACTTAGTCGATATGGCCGACATACCAATACACTCCGCGTCGCTAGTTCTCCCCGTCGATCTGCCACTCCACGAGATGGTCGGAGAAGCGGTCAACGAGCAACTGTTCGGTCGACACTTGCGGTCACGAACCGCGTGCCTCGTGGAATCACTTGTGGACTCAACTCCACGACACGGTAGCCACCACAGACACAGATGATCCGGCGAAAGCCCTGGTGGGACACCAGAGACGCCACAGTTGATGAGGTCACCCGGCCTCCGGAGGCGGAAGCGCAGGTTCGAATCCTGCCGGGGGCACCACGCGTCGACCAGCAAAGAACAGTCCTTGACCTGCAACGATAGGTCGGGGGCTGTTTTTATTGTGTCCGGCTGCGTCCGGTACTCAACGGCAGTCGGCGGGTGTCCACGCCCAATACGCGCCCAAGCCTGGGGCCACGTTGGGTGGTGCTTCAGTGCTCTCTGTGCTCGCCGACGACGGTCCGGTTATCTTCGTCGATTCACTCCCCGTGTAGACCTTGGGTGGGACCCTTCGAGGCGTGCCCGTCTACTCGGGGCAGCAGGGCGGCCGCTGCTCCGCCCGATTGAGCCACGTCGACAGAGGCGTGCGGCGTGAGTCGTACACAGAGGACCCCGCGCCGAAAGTGACAAGCGGGCACCCGTAGTGACGCTGTCCAACGGGACGCCCGCGACACTCAAGTGTTAGGTGAGGGCGCGTTACAGCGCGTGTATTGCCGAATTGCCTCTATTGGATCAAGCCCGCCGCCTGCGGCGGCGTGGGCATGGCTGGGTTGTCTGCTCGCTTGCCTGCCGGGCCGAACCCGCTCGCTGCGCGCGGCCTAGCGGCTGTGCTCGCGCGGGCCGACTCGGCGGGGGGCCGCAGCCGAAGTGAAGCCGTGGCCGCCGAGACGACACGGATCACGAGTGAGCTGGCCATGCGGGTTCGATTCCGTCGCCCCGCGCTGCCTTGGTCTATGGATTCTTACAGTCGGACCAGCGCATTTGAGTGTGTCGTGATGAATGTGTCTGTGGTGATGGTTGTGGTCATCTCCTGCTCGGGTGCTCGCCGGGTGGTGTTCATCGAGCAACTGCAGGTTGCCAGGGGTAAGGCCGATCGGGTATGGGCGCTGTTCATGTCGACGGTCATTGGATCACGTGGCGGCGAGAGCTGCGCTGAGCTGTGCCCTGCTGTGCGGTGCAAAAGGAGCAGAGATGAGATTCAGACCGCTTCGGCTGCGGTTGGCCGGGCACCACCGGGTGAACGGTTTGGCTTGGGCGGCCATTGCAGTGTTAAGCAGTGGTGCGCTGGTCTGGTTACCCGGTTCTGCTGGCGCGTCGGTCTCACCGGCACAGTGCGCCCAGTCAGGGACCACGGTGACGTGCACCTACGGCCTGACCGAGGCATCCCAAACGTTCACCCCACCTCCGGGGATCACGACCGTGATGATCACTCTCACTGGCGGTAGCGGCGGGGCTGGCGCGTCCATCCCGGGAGGGGGCGGTCGGGGTCCGGGGGGGTTAGGCGCGACGGTCTCCGGGACCCTGAGCGACCTGAGCGGGCAGCCTCTCACGGTGTTGACCGGTGGTCATGGTCTTGATGGAGCTGTTTCCGCCGGTGGTGTGGGGGGCTTTGGCTACGGCAGCGGCGGCAACGGTGGATCGAACGCGAACCATGCGGGTGGTGGTGGCGCCTCAGCGGTGCTGACCGGAACCACCCCATTGGCGGTCGCCGGCGCTGGTGGGGGCGGAGGCGGCAGTAGCGACCCCATCAAGGATCCTCCTGGTCCCGGCGGCACCGGTGGTGCCTCGGGTGCTGACGCCACCTTTCCTTATTTCCTGTGCACACCTAGCCGCGCCGGAGTATAGGCGGCACCCAACGGGGGCAACGGAATCTCCACCGGCGCCATGGGTGATGGCGGCGGAGGGGGTGGGGGTGTCGCCGACGGAAGCGGCGGCTCGGACGGCCCCTATGCAGGCTGTGGTGGGGGTGGCGGCACCAGCCTGGTTCCCGAGGCTGGGACGCTGGCTAACGGAGTCAACTCCGGTGATGGCCAGGTTACCATCAGCTACCAGAGCACCTCCGCCCTCACGAGCACCAGCCTGGGTGTGATCCCCGCTTCTCCGGCCGCAGCAGGTACCACCGAAACCCTCACCGCCACCATTACCCCCGCTGGCGCGACAGGCAGTGTGGTGTTCACCGACAGCTCCACCATCCTGGGCGCCGCCA
>DASTBN010000231.1:0-4987 GCA_035712045.1 Pseudonocardiaceae bacterium | reverse complement strand
GTTCCCGGTGGCGGTGGTGTTCGTCGTGCCCAGACGGGAAGCGATCCGATGAGCCCCTCCCGAGCCCGCCGGCCAGCCGTGCTGGACAGCGCCCAGCAGCACCGCGGCTGGCTGAGCCTGGTCGAGGTCAGCGGGCCTTTCCTCAGCCTGCCGGTGCTGCGCGCCACCTGGCCAGCCCTGGACCCACTAGACAAGCCAGTGCGCGAGCGGCTACGCCGGGAGCACGCTCTGTGGCTCGACGACCCGACGGGCCGGCAGCGGGTCTGGTGCGACTACGTGCTCAGGGATCTCCTCGGCTGGGCCGACGCGCTACACACCGACGGGCTGGAGAACCTGACCAGCGAGATCGCCGAGCACGACACGGTACTCACCCCGTCCTTCGCGCTGGTCAACCCCGGGGAGAAGACCAAACCCGACACCGTCCGGCTGCTCGGCACCGTGTGCCCCCCGGGACAACGACCCACGTCACGTATTCCCGGCTCGCCGTGGGCGGCCACCCCAGTCGATCGGCTGGCGCAGCTGTGCCGCCACCACGGCATCGAACTCGGCCTGGCCACCGACGGCCGGTGGTGGGCGCTGGTCTGGGCCCCGCGCGGTGGGGTCACCTCCACAGCGGTGTTCGACGCGGTCTCCTGGGCGGAGGCAGCGGACCGCGACCTCGTCCGCGCCTTCGTCTCACTGCTGTGTCGGCACCGGTTCTTCGCGGTGCCCGATGAGACGACGCTGGTCCCGCTGCTGCGTGAGAGCCTGGACCGCCAAGAAGACATCACCGACGCCCTCGGCGTGCAAGTGCGCCAGGCGGTCGAGCTGCTGGTCACCGCGATCGGCCGGGCCGACGTGGCCGCGCGCCAGCGGGGCGAGCCCGGTCTGGAACACATCGATGCCCACGAGGTCTACCACGGTGCGGCCACGGTGATGATGCGCGTGGTGTTCCTGCTCTTCGCCGAAGAACGCGGCCTGCTACCAGCGGACAACGAGCTCTACCTGCGGGCATACTCGGCGGGCCGGTTGTGCGCCGAGCTGGAACAGCAGGCACGTGAGGGCAGCGAGGACGACCTGGAGCACAGCTCCGCGGCCTGGCACCGGCTCCTGGCGCTGTTCGGCGCGGTCTACCACGGTGTCGAGCACCCACGGCTGCGAATGCACCCCCACGACGGCTCCCTATTCGACCCGGACACATTCCGCTGGCTGCAGCTGTCCCTGGACGATCGCACCGTGCTGCACATGCTGCGCGCCGTGCAGCACGTCACCGTGGGACGGGGACGAAACGCCGAGCGGCGCACGCTGAGCTTTCGCACCCTGGACGTCGAGCAGATCGGCTACGTCTACGAGGGCCTGCTCTCCTTCGAGGGCTACCGCGCCGACCAGGTCGTAGTCGGACTAGTCGGCAAGGCCGGGCTGGAGGAAGAGGTCCCACTCGCCGACCTGGAGTCTTTGGCGGTCCGCTCGCCGGACGTGCCAACGCTCGCCGCCGCCGTGGCCGACACCTACAAGGACTCAAAGATCGGCTCATCGCGAGCGCTGGAAAAGCTGCTCGCTCCACTGGTCGGCATCGACCGGGAAGAGGCCCGCAAGCGGCTGCTCGCCGTCACCGGCAACGACTGGCCACTGGCCGAGCGGCTACTGCCATTCATCGGGCTCCTGCGTGCTGACCTACGCGGACTGCCAGTCGTGATCCTGCCCGGAGCGCTATACGTCACGGAATCTGCTTTACGGCGCAATACCGGCACGCATTACACGCCCCGGTCACTCGCCGAGGAAGTCGTCAAGCACGCACTACAACCGCTGGTCTACTCACCCGGCCCGTTACAGACCGCCGACCGCGACCAATGGCAGCCGATCACGGCCGAGCAAATCCTCGCGCTCAAAGTAGCCGACATCGCCATGGGCTCAGCAGCATTCCTGGTCGCCGCCGCGCGCTACCTCGGCGACAAACTCCTCGACGCCTGGCTACGCGAAGGCCACGACCAGGTCCGTGACTACGAACACCGCGCCGACAAACACTCCGCCGACGCCGACCGCGACCCAGTATTAATCGAGGCCCGCCGCCAGGTAATCGAACACTGCCTCTACGGCGTCGACATCAACCCGATGGCCGTCGAGATGGCCAAACTCTCCCTCTGGCTCGTCTCAATGGACCCCACCCGTCCTTTCACCTTCGTCGATGACCGGCTGGTCTGCGGTGACTCCCTGCTCGGCATCACCAACCTCGAACAGCTCGACTCCATGCACATGGACCCAAAGCGGGGCCGCGAAATCCACCACGACCTGTTCGATTGGACCTCCGGAGTACGCTCCCTCCTCGCCGAGGTAGCGTCTGAACGCCAGCGAATTGCCCAAATCGAGGTCGGTGACGACCCGTTGAAGGCGCTCGCCGAGAAACGGAGCTTGCTCGCCGACGCTGACCTGCGGGTGAGCCAGCTGCGACTGTTCGCCGATCTGGCGGTGGGGGCAGCGCTGGCTTATTCTCGTTCGGGGGATCGTGGTCTGCGAACGGGTTCCGTGCACGCCGCCCAACTCGCCAACGAGGTGGCAGCGAGCGGCGGCGAATGCGAGGCCCACGCCCAGCGCAAGACCTGGCTCGACACAGACCGGGTAGACGGCAGCTTCTCCCGCTCACCCCTGCACTGGCCTCTGGTCTTTCCCGAGGTGTTCGCGCGAGGCGGTTTCAACGCTGTGATCGGCAACCCGCCGTTCTTGGGCGGGCAAAAGCTCACCGGACTGCTCGGAACCGCATACCGTGAATACCTCGTGCACGACATCGGACGCGCTGTCCGCGGTAGCGCCGATCTGGTCGCCTACTTCGTACTGCGAGCACACGGGGTGCTCGGTGCGGGCGGGCAGACCGGGCTGCTCGCAACCAACACGCTCGCCCAGGGCGACACCCGCGAGGTCGGCCTCGACCAACTCGTAGCGGACGGCGTGACCATCCGGCGGGCCATAAAGAGCAAACCGTGGCCGTCCAAAAGCGCGGTGCTGGAGTACTGCGCCGTGTGGACCAGCGGCGCAGTACTGGATGGTAGTGCCGAGCGGACGGCGGACGGCCAGGTCGTTTCGGGGATCACCCCCTCGCTTGATTCACTGACCCGGGTAACTGGGAGCCCGCATCGGTTGGCGGCGAATGGTCGGAGGTCGTTCCAAGGCTCAAACATCCTGGGTCTGGGTTTCACGATGGAGCCTGAGCAGGCGACTGCGCTGATCGCCAAGGATCCGCATAACGCCGATGTGCTGTTCCCTTATCTCAATGGCCAAGATGTCAACTCCGACCCTGGCTGCGTCGCTAGCCGGTGGGTCATCAACTTCCACGACTGGCCAGAGGATAAGGCCAAGTGGTACCCGGAGTGCTTCGAGCAAGTCTGTACCCTCGTCAAGCCGGGGCGTGATACCAACAAGCGCACGACTCGACGAGACCGCTGGTGGCAGTTCGCTGAGCGAGCGCCGGAGTTGTACGCTGCGATCACAGGGTTGAAGCGGGCCATCGTGCTGACGCGTCATTCGAAGGCTGTAATGCCCGCGATGGTTCCAGCGGGGCAAATCTTCTCCGATGCTACGGTTGTCTTCGCTACTGATGACACGGCGATGCTGGCGTTGCTGTCCAGTGCATCGCACTACTGGTGGACAATAATCCGGGCGTCGTCTTTGGAGACTCGGGTTCGCTATACCCCGTCCGACGTATTCGAGACCCTGCCTCTTCCTGAGCCGACCCAGTACATGCGCGAGCTGGGGGACCGCTTGAACACTTACCGCCGCAACGTGATGCTCTCCCGGCGGGCGGGGTTGACCAAGACTTACAATCTTGTCCACGATCCGGCGTGCACCGACGCCGATATCGTCGAGCTGCGGGCGATCCACAAGAACATCGACGAGGCCACCGTTCGCGCTTACGGTTGGGACGACTTGTTCGACGGACTTGACCACGGCTTCCATCCCGCCGGGCGAGAAACCCGGTACACGATCGGCCCAGCTGCGCAGCGGGAGATCCTCGATCGGTTGCTGGAGCTAAACCATCGGCGTCACGCCGAAGAGGTCGCTGCGGGGATGCACGACAAGGGTAAGAAGCGCGGCGCGAGGCCGTTGGTGTCGGAGGGAGAGCTGCGTTTCGATGCCTGATGAGCAGAGCGGGTTGTTCTCGGACTCGCAGGATGAGCGGGGACGGCTCGACTCACAGAAGGATGCGGAACCTGCTGCGGCGCACCCGCTGGAGGTGTCGCAGGTGTTCTGCGGATCCTCGTCGTACGCGGTGCGTGATGAGCTGCAGGAGTTGGTGCGGCGTGACCTGCTCGGGCCGTGGGATGGGGAGACGGAGCAATTCCGACCCCGGGCGCAGGGGCCGCGGGAGCGCTATTTGGTTGGCATGCTCGGCCCGAAGCGCGCGCCTGAGCCGGCCGCGAAGCAGGCGGATCAGTTGCCTGAGACCGGGCTTGGTGCGGAGGGTGATGGGGAGGCTGAGCTTCCCGATGTGTTCACGGCGCAGAACCTTGGCCGGATCTGGGCGTCGTCGATGGGTTTGTCGTTCGCGGTTCCCGCTGATGTCGATGTGCTCACCGTCACCGCGACCTGGGGTCGCTACGCCAAGGTGGAAACCGAGGACGAGGACGGGAAGAAGCGGCACATCTGGGCCCGGGAACCAGAGAGCTACCAGCACGAAGTGCGCTTGGAAGGCTCACCGGCAGACCGCATCCCGCTTACCGGCACCCACCCCGACCAGCCTGGGGTCCTGCTCGCCGTTGACACGCGGCCCCGCGATGGGCGGCGGGTGGTCGAGCTGGCGCTGATCAATGCCCAGGAGGAGCCGGCGAGCAACGGGGACACAGCGTGGCTGTTCCAGGCTGCTCTGAAGGTCACCGCGCTGGATGGGCAGGCCGCTGTCTTCCTGCCCATTGATGATCCGTTGGACGATCTGGCCGCCGTGGCCGGTGATCCGGAGGAGGCGCATCTGCGCCTGCTGTACCGCCATCACCGGCGCTACGCTTCCGGGCGCAACATC
>DASTBN010000230.1:0-6448 GCA_035712045.1 Pseudonocardiaceae bacterium | reverse complement strand
AAGCCCGGAGTGAGTCTGGGTTCTCCCGCAGCACCTTGAGATCTATCACGGCAGGCCAGCCTAGTCCGGGTGGCCGGGGGAAAGCACAGCGGCGGCCTCCAGCAGCATCCAGCCCGACAGCTGCACCGACAGGTCACGTTCCGGCAGGCCCGGGCCGGGTGGCCGGGCGGGCACCGTCCATCGCGGGCCGAACACCGGGCCGCCCTCGGCGACGCCCCGGTTGCGCCAGGCCGCCTCGGCGGAGTCCAGCACCAGGCGCGCGGCGAGCTCCCCCGAGGGCAGGGTCCGCGCGGTCAGGGCCGGGGCGGCCAGGGCGAGGTAGCGGACCAGGATGCCGGTGAACAACCCGCCGTCGCCGCCGTCGTGCCCGCGCAGCACCCCGCCGTCGGTGAGGTGTTCTGCCACTGCGGCCACCGTCGCGGAAGCCTGCTCGAACCAGCGTGGCGCCCCGGTCGCCGTGCCCAGCTCGACGCAGGCGCCGATCAGCACGCCCTGGCAGTAGCTGTAGTGCGCCCGCTCAAGGGCCCGCACCGACCCGTCCGGGTTCACCCGCGCGCCGTCGAAGACCAGGCCGGTGGCCGGGTCGATCAGGTGCTCCAGCATCCAGTCCACCAGGGACGCGGCCAGGCCCAGGTGCCCGCGCCGGGCGTAGAAGATCGCGGCGGGTCCGGTGGCGGGGACGTTGACGAAATCGTCGCCGACCCGCCAGCGCATCCCCCCGCCCGGGCCCCGGCCCGAGCGCAACTGGCGCATGATCGCTTCCTCGGCGCCGGATACCCGCAGCCCGGCCAGGCCCGCGCCGCGCTGCAAGGCCAGGCCGAGCCAGGCGATGTCGTCGTAGTAGCGGTTGACCCAGCCGGTGAGGTTGCGCACCCGCACACCCCGCACCAGCGCGGTGATGGCCTGGCGCCGCCACTGCGTCGGGGCCCGGCGGTAGGCGTCGAGCAGGCAGTCCAGCAGGTGCGCCTGCCACCAGTAGTGCCAGCGCGGTGTCGGGGGCCCGGGGGGCCAGCTGATCCGGCCCAGCCGGGTGTCCAGCAACCCCGGCAGCCCCGGTAGCCAGCGCAGATGCCGGGTGTGGACGGCCCGCTCGGCTGCCGCCGCCCGGCCCGCCCACTCGCTCACCAGGCCCCCTTACCAGGCACGGCCCAGATCGGCGTGCTGGCGGATCCAGGTGTGCATGGCGATCCCGGCGGCCACCCCGGCGTTGATCGACCGGGTCGAGCCGAACTGCGCGATCGACACGCACATCGTGGCGCCCGCTTTCGCCTCAGCGCTGAGACCGGGCCCTTCCTGCCCGAATAGCAGCAAGCAGGGCCGAGGCAGCTGGGCGCTTTCCAGCCGCCGCGCGCCCGGGGAATTGTCTACCGCGACCACGGCGAGGTCCTCGGCCGCAGCGTGGGTGAGCAGCTCAGCGATGCTGTCGTGATGCCGCAGATGCTGGTAACGGTCGGTGACCATGGCACCGCGCCGGTTCCACCTGCGCCGGCCCACGATGTGCACCTCGGCCACCGCGAACGCGTTCGCGGTCCGCACCACAGTGCCGATGTTGTGGTCGTGCCCGAAGTTCTCGATCGCGACATGCAGCGGGTGCCGACGGGTGTCCAGATCGGCGACCACCGCCTCCCGGCGCCAGTACCGATAGGCGTCGACGACGTTGCGGCGGTCACCCTCGCGCAGCAGCTCGGGGTCGTACCGGGGGTCCTCCGGCCACGGGCCGCTCCAGGGACCCACCCCCACGGTGTGACCCCACTCCGTGGGGCCCCGTGGGTGGCAGACATCGTGATAGCTCGCATCGCCGCTCACAGCAGCTCCCTGATCTCCAGCACGCAGCGATAGGGCAGGCCAGCCGCCTCGATGGCCTCCCGGGCCCCGGTGTCCCGGTCCACCACGGTGGTCACGCCCACGACGTCCGCTCCCGCGTCCCGCAGGGCCGCCACGGCGGCGAGTACCGACGTGCCCGTCGTGGAGGTGTCCTCGACGGCCAGGACCGACCGGCCCGTGACGTCCGGGCCCTCGATGCGGCGCCGCAGCCCGTGCTGCTTGGCCGACTTGCGCACCACGAACGCGTCCACCGCCCGGCCCGGCGCGTGCAGCACCGCGGTCGCGACCGGGTCCGCGCCCAGCGTCAGGCCACCCACCGCCTGGTAGGACCAGTCCGCGGTGAGCTCCCGGACCAGCCGGCCGATCAGCGGCGCCGCCTCGTGATGCAGGGTGACCCGGCGCAGGTCCACGTAGTAGTCCGCCTGCGCGCCGGAGGACAAGGTGACCCGGCCGTACACCACCGCCAGCTGCCGGGTCAGCACCGCCAGCCGGGCCCGGGCCGCTGTGTTCAGAGCCGTCACGTCCGGCCGCGCCCGGTGCCGCCGACGAGCCGCCGGATGAGACTCCGGGGCAGCACATCAGCCAGCCCGACCAATGCCCGGTACTGCGGGCTCGGTACCGAGATGGTGCGGCCGCGCCGCAGGTCAGCCAGGCAGTCGCGGACCACGTCGTCTGCGTCGAGGTAGAACATCGAGGGCGTGCCGGTCATGTCGATCCCCGCGCGGGCATGGAACTCGGTGCGCACGAAACCCGGGCACAGCGCGATCACCCGCACCCCGGTGCCGGCCAGCGTCACCGCCAGCCCCTCGGAGAGCATCGCCACGTACGCCTTGCTCGCACCGTAGGTGGTGCCCCGGCCGGGCAGGAACGCCGACACGCTGGACACGTTGATCACCGCGCCCCGCCCGGCCCTGATCATGCCGGGCAGTGCGGCGTGGGTCAGCCGCAGCACGCTGGTCACGTTGACGTCCAGCTGAGCCTGCAGATCCGCGATGTCAGCGTCGATGAAAGTCTCGGCGGGGACCGCGAAACCCGCGTTGTTCACCAGCAGATCCACCGGATCCCGGGCACGCAGCCGTTCCTCGAGAGGCTGCCGTTGCGCGGCGTCAGCCAGATCGGCGGGAAACGCCTCGGCCGTGATCCCATGCTGCTGGAATAGCAGCGCAGAGAACCGCTCTAGCCGTTCCCGGTCCCGGGCCACCAGCACTAGGTCGTACCCCTGCGCCGCCAGCCTCCGCGCGAACGCCGCCCCGATCCCCGCAGTCGCCCCAGTAACCACCGCAACCGGCACACCCCCACCCTATCCAACCTCCCCGCTGACCCCGATATGGAGACATAACGGGGTGCCTGGAGGGTCGCCGACCCCGATATGGGGACATATCGGGGTTTTCAAGCCCGGTCCGGGCCCGTTATGTCTCCATATCGGGGCGGGGTCAGGGGAGGACGGCGATGAAGTCGTCCGACTTGGTGGGCTGGGAGAACATGGGGAAGTCGTGGGCGATGGCGGCCTCGTGCTGCTCGATCGATGTGGCGGCCATGCAGTCGGTGAGGGTCAGGACCTGGTAGCCGTTCTCGTAGCCGGTGCGCATGGTCGACTCCACGCAGCAGTTGGTGAGGAAACCGCCCAGGACGATCGTGGTGATTCCCTTGCTGCGCAGGATGAAATCGAGATTGGTGCTGGCGAAGGTATCCAGGCCGCGCTTGCCCTCGATGACGATGTCGCCCTCCTGCGGCGCCAACTCGTCGATGATGGCCGCGCCCCAGCTGTCCTTCACGAAGCACTGGCCATCGACGACCCCCTTCAAGATCCCGTATGGATGCGCGCTGAGTTCGCCGTACCCCTTCGCGAAGGTGATCGGGGCGTGCATGACGGTGACCCCGGCGGCCCGGGCGGCCTCGACTACCCGTTTGGTGTTAGCCAGCATGCCGGTCTTGTCCATCACCTCTTCGACGGCGCCATGCAGAAGGCCGCCCTCGGACGCGAAGTCGTTCTGATACTCGATCAGCACCACGGCGGTGGTCTTCGGATCGATGGTCATGCCAGTCTCCTCCCGGTACGGGCCATGGCCCGCATGCCTTCCTGTGGGGAGCCTATCGCCGGGAACAGGTGGCGGCCGTCACGCAATTCGGGGTGCCTCGCGCCGCGCAATTCGTTCGTAACGGATTGGCCCGCGTCGAGTCCGCCACCCTGGCGCTGCACCGGCTACTTGCCGCGATCCTCCGGGCCCAGCCGTTCCAGCGTCCGGATCTGGCCATGCGAGTGGTTCGGTTGCTGCACGCTGCGGTGCCGCCCGAGAGTCCATGGGATAGCGTCCCGTCACCACTGTCCTGGCGACTTTGGGTGAGCACAACCAGGCCTGTCCACCGGCCGAGTGATTGAATAGCCTCTCCAAGGTGGGTGCGGAGCCGTTGAAAGCGGATCTTGTCCTTGCCGGTGGCGGTGTGAAAGGAATCGGCCACGCCGGAGCGGTGGTGGCGCTGCGCGATGCGGGTTACACCTTCCCGCGGGTGGCTGGGACCTCGGCGGGGGCGGTCGTCGGCGCGCTGGTCGCGGCCGGCATGACGTCAGCGCGGATGAAGGAGATCATCAAGAGCCTCGACTGGCAGCGTTTTCGCGACAAGAGCGTGCTCGACCGCTTTCCGCTGCTCGGCCCGGCCGCGTCGGTGCTGTTCGAGAACGGCCTCTACGAGGGCAACTACGTCCGCGAGTGGCTGGGGAATGAGCTCGCCAATCTTGGCGTCACGACTTTCGCCACCCTGCGTTCTGAGGACTGGCAGGGTAACCCTGAGGATGAGTACAAGCTCGTCGTGATGGCGGCGGACATCACGTGCGGGGAACTGATCCGGCTGCCCTGGGATTACCGTCGGTATGGGCTCGACCCCGACGAGCAAATGGTGAGCGACGCGGTCAGGGCGTCGATGTCGATCCCGATCTTCTTCGAGCCAGTCACGCTCCGGCACGCGGACGGGGAAAGCTCGACACTCGTCGATGGCGGCGTGGTGTCGAACTACCCGATCGACGTGTTCGACCGCACGGACGGCGCCGCGCCGCGCTGGCCGACGTTCGGTGTCACGCTCCTGCCTCACCTGCCGGAGGCCAACATCCAGCTTTTCCCGCAGCTGGGCGGGCTGCGTCGGCGCGGGCTGCCCCGTTTCCTGGAGTCCCTGGTCACCACCATGGCGGTCGGGCGGGACCAGAGCTACCTGGCGAAGCCGTGGGTAGCGGCCCGCACCATCGAGGTCGATACCTCCAGCGTCGGCATCGTCGAGTTCGACGTGGACGACGCGGGTCAGGACACGCTCTACGAGAACGGCCGAAGCCAGGCCGCAGCGTTCCTCAAGACGTGGGACTTCGAGGCCTACAGGGCTCGCTTCCGCGTTCCTTGCACCGGGATGTGACGCGAAACCGGCCAGCCGCCAGGAGTCCGCCGAGGCGGGGTAGGTCGCGGTTGGGCTATGGACACCGCTCCTCGCGCTTGACTGCCCCGAAGTCAATCCTGGTGTTCGGCTGGATCGTGCTTCCTGGCGGGACGTTCTGCGAGCACACCTTCCAGTGCCGGTCCAGGACCTGGTGACGACCGGCACCGCTCGCGTCGTGCCCCGGCCCACGAGTTGGCGGCGCGGTGGCCTCGGGTGCGATGACCGTCGAGCTGCTCGATTGTTCGACACGCTCAGTGTCGGGGGGTTGATGCATCGTGGCCGCACGTACGACAGGATGCCGTACCGCCAGGGTCTTCCCTGCCCGGCCATCCCGACCGGACCAACGAGGACGTGATGAGCGACCTGAGCGTGTTAGAGATCTGTGCTGGTGCCGGAGGGCAGTCCCTCGGGCTGGAGCGGGCGGGCTTCACGCATGACCTAGCGGTGGAGATCGACGGGGACGCGTGCGAGACTCTTCGCCTCAACCGTCCAGGGTGGAAGATTCACGAAGGCGATGTACGGGATGTCAACGGGCGGGACTACCGGGGAATCGATCTCCTCGCGGGCGGGGTTCCGTGTCCCCCGTTCAGCATCGCCGGCAGGCAGCTGGGCGCGGATGATGAACGTGACCTGTTCCCTGAGGCCGTCCGGCTTGTCCGGGAGGCCCAGCCCGTCGCGGCGATGATCGAAAATGTGCGAGGGCTCGCTACCGCGAGGTTCGCCCCATACCGGGCTTCGGTGTTACAGGCCCTTGAGAATCTTGGTTACCTGGCTGATTGGCAGCTTCTGAACGCCTGTGATTTCGGTGTTCCCCAGCTGCGGCCGAGGTTCATACTCGTCGCGATCAAGCGCAAGTATGCCAGGCACTGGGACTGGCCCAGGGCGATTGGCGTTCCCCCGACAGTCGGCGAGGCGCTGCGCGCGATGATGGCGATGAACGGCTGGCCAGGCGCTGATGCCTGGGCGAAAAAGGCGAACGGAATCGGGCCCACGATTGTCGGCGGCAGCCGCAAGCACGGAGGCCCCGACCTCGGGCCGACACGGGCTCGCGCCGCATGGCGGCTACTGGGTGTCGACGGCAAGGGCCTCGCGAACGATGCTCCGGGTGAGGACGCGCCTTTCGGTCATTTCCCTCGGCTTACCTTGCCGATGGCCGCGGTGATTCAAGGTTTTCCTCCCGATTGGCGGTTCTCTGGGGGCAAGA
>DASTBN010000229.1:0-21703 GCA_035712045.1 Pseudonocardiaceae bacterium | reverse complement strand
GAACGAGGAGTGGCTGGTGGTTCGCAACGCCCGTCGGCAGCTGCGCCAGTGCCCGCACTGCGCCATGCCGCTATCCGAACGGAACTGGACCTCGCGCCCACCGTGATCCAGGAATTACCCCATGACGACTGACAACCGAGTATTGAGCAGGGGCTGTAACTAATGTCCAACGACAACAGCCACCACCAGCGCGGCCACTCGATGACAACTTTTCCCGATGAATCGGACCGCTACCCGAATGTCACTGAGCTGCTGCGACTGGTCGGCGATGGTGACCAGGCCGCGTGGGACGAGATCATACGGAGATACCGTGGCCTGGTTTCCGCGAAGGTGCGCATGTTCCGGCTTCAAGAGGCCGATGCTGACGACGCGACGCAATTGATCTGGCTGCGCCTGATGGAGAACTATCATCGAATCCGGTTCCCCGAACTCCTCGGCCCCTGGCTGGCCACCACGGCCCGCAATGAATGTTTGTCTATTCTGCGGGCCGCCGGGCGAAGCGCGAATCAAGACTACACGATGATGGACAAAGTGACCGACCCCGCCGATGATCCAGAACAGCAGGTGATCAGCAGAGATACTGCGCGGATGCTCCACGATCTCGTCGCCGAGCTGGGCGCCCGTGAGCAAACTATAATTCGGGCGCTGTTTTCCGACCAACCCCCTTCCTACGCCGAGCTCGCTGACATTGTCCGCATTCCGCTTGGCAGCGTCGGCCCCACGCGCATACGAGCTCTCCGGAAACTTCAGGGCAAGCTCGACGCCTTGCGCTTCTCAGCGGCCTGAGCTGGGCGTTCAGATCAGGCCGCGCCATATTCCCGGGACAGTCCGGGTTGGCGGTGTTTGAAGAGCCGGCCAACTAGCGCAGGCCGGCGGCGTCCATGCCGCGGAGTTCCTTTTTGAGGTCGGCGATTTCGTCGCGCAGGCGTGCCGCGAGCTCGAATTGCAGTTCGCGGGCCGCGCTCATCATCTGGTCGGTGAGCTGCTGGATCAGGTCCGCCAGCTCAGCGCGGGGCATTGCTGTGGTGTCCCGGCTCCCTGGCGCACCACCGGTAGTCCGAGCCCGGCCCGGTTCACCGGCCGCGCGTTTGCCCCGGGAGGCGTTTCGGCCGGATCCGCCGACCGCGATGGTTTCCGAGGTGTCGCTGGCCTCGGCGTACACGCGTTCCAGGATGTCGTTGATCTTCTTGCGGAGTGGTTGCGGGTCCATCCCGTGTGCTGTGTTGTAGGCGATCTGCTTGGCCCGCCGCCGGTTGGTCTCGTCGATGGCGCGGCGCATCGAGTCGGTAACGGTGTCGGCGTACATGTGCACCTGACCGGACACGTTTCGCGCGGCCCGGCCGATGGTCTGGATCAGCGACGTGCCGCTGCGCAGGAACCCTTCCTTGTCCGCGTCCAGGATCGCCACCAGGGACACCTCGGGCAGGTCCAGGCCCTCGCGAAGCAGGTTGATGCCGACCAGCACGTCGAATTCGCCCAGCCGCAGCTGCCGTAGCAGCTCCACCCGGCGCAGCGTGTCCACCTCAGAGTGCAGGTAACGTACCCGGATGCCCAGTTCGAGCAGGTAGTCGGTGAGGTCCTCGGCCATCTTCTTGGTCAGCGTGGTGACCAGTACCCGCTCATCGCGCTCGGCGCGCAGGCGGATCTCGTGTATGAGATCGTCGATCTGGCCCTTGGTCGGTTTCACGACGACCTCGGGGTCCAGCAGGCCGGTGGGGCGGATGACCTGCTCGACGAACTCCCCGCCAGCCTGGATCATCTCGTAGGTGCCGGGAGTCGCTGACAGGTACACCGTCTGGCCGATCCGGTCCTGGAACTCCTCCCAGCTCAGCGGCCGGTTGTCCAGGGCGGAGGGTAACCGGAAGCCGTGATCCACCAGGGTGCGTTTGCGGGAGAGGTCGCCCTCGTACATCCCGCCGATCTGCGGCACCGTGACGTGTGACTCGTCGATGACCAGCAGGAAGTCCTCTGGGAAGTAATCCAGCAGGGTAGCTGGTGCGGAGCCGGCGGCGCGCCCGTCGATGTGCCTGGAGTAGTTCTCGATGCCCGAGCAGAATCCCACCTGGCGCATCATCTCGATGTCGTACTGGGTCCGCATCCGCAGCCGCTGAGCTTCCAGCAGCTTGCCCTGCTGCTCCAGCAGCGCCAGCCGCTCCTCCAGCTCGGCTTCGATACCCGCGATGGCCCGCTCCATGCGCTCCGGCCCGGCGACGTAGTGCGTGGCGGGAAAGATCCGCAGCTCGGGCACCTCCCGCACTACTTCCCCGGTGAGCGGGTGCAGGTAGTAGAGCGCTTCCACCTCGTCACCGAAGAAGTCAATCCGGACCGCGAGCTCCTCATAGGCCGGGATGACCTCGACCGTGTCACCACGGACCCGGAATGTGCCGCGGGCGAAGGCGAGGTCGTTGCGGGTGTACTGGATGTCGACCAGCGCGCGCAGCAGCGTGTCGCGCCCGACCTCACCGCCGGTCGGCACGTGGATCGACTGGTTGAGGTACTCCTGCGGGGTACCCAGGCCGTAGATGCAGGACACCGACGCGACGACGACGACGTCACGCCGGGTGAGCAGCGACATCGTGGCGGAGTGGCGTAACCGCTCCACGTCGTCGTTGATCGAGGAGTCTTTCTCGATGTAGGTGTCGGTCTGCGGCACATACGCCTCAGGCTGGTAGTAGTCGTAGTACGAGACGAAGTACTCCACCGCGTTATCGGGGAAGAAGTCCCGCAGCTCGTGGGCGAGCTGCGCGGCGAGGGTCTTGTTCGGCGCCATCACCAGCGTGGGGCGCTGCACCCGCTCGATGAGCCAGGCCGTGGTGGCCGATTTACCCGTTCCGGTGGCGCCCAGCAGCACGACATCCTTCTCACCGGCGGTGACCCGGCGCTCCAGCTCGTCAATAGCCGCTGGCTGGTCACCGGCTGGCGCGTAGTCGCTGATCACGCGGAACACCCCCGCCGCCCGCGAAGTCCCGCCGAGCGAGCGGAACTCGGAGCGGGGGAGCAGGCCGTGCGCGGCAGCGGCAGCGTCAGTCATGGATTCGAGCGTAGGCCGCGACCCTGACAGTCCCGCCGACCCCCTGCCGTAGGGTTGAACGATATGACGGCCCGTCACGGGGTGAACGCGCCCGTCGCAGCGCACATCCACCCCCCTAAGGTCGAGATGTTCGACTTGGACGCGATGACCAACACCGACCCCAAGGGAATCGTCCGCGACGTGCGGGAATACCGGGTCGAGCCGTTCGGGCTCTACATCGCCCGTGATGTGGTCGGCCATCGCTCGATTCGTGCTCTGGAGTCGTGGCTGCTGCCCGATCTGGGACTGCGTGTCACGGACTGGTCCTACCACCCCGGGCATGAACGGGACGCGCATCACTATCTAGACGTGGTGCGCATCG
Source organism: Pseudonocardiaceae bacterium (assembly GCA_035712045.1). Taxonomy (GTDB): domain Bacteria; phylum Actinomycetota; class Actinomycetes; order Mycobacteriales; family Pseudonocardiaceae. Next base: position 18,311 of record DASTBN010000229.1, on the reverse strand, counting down.
ACGCCGGCACCCGTCGCTGGCGGACGGAAGACCACTACCTGGATCTCATCGTCCGGCCTGGCATTGGCGTCGAGGTGCTCGATACCGATGAGTTACTCGACGCGGTCCTCGCCGGGCTGCTCGATCCAGCGACAGCGCGGGAAGCGCTGGCTACCACGTACCGGGCGCTGGATGGCATCGCCAGCAACGGCTACCACCTGGACCGCTGGTTGTCGGCGGCGGGCATGACACTGATCTGGAGCGGGCGCTGAGGGCGTCAGCTCACTCCCCACCCGGTACGGAGCGCCCAGCGCTCCGCCCGGTCCAGGGCGCTGGCCACGAAGGGAGTCTTGGCCCGCGCGTAGTCCTCCACGCTGTCCCATGATCTGGCCGCGAGCTGGTGCTTGAGCTGGGCATACTCGTGAACACCACCAGGATGAGCGCGCAGCCAGTCCCGGAGCAGCACCGCCTCCCGCCACGCCGGGGAGTCGGCGGGCCGCAGATGACAGTTGACAGCACGGCCGGGATCCGCGTTAGCCGCCATCGCCTTGTCCCACACTGTCCCGTCGCGGGCTGTGTCCGACCAGCGGCCGTCTCTCCGGGGCAAACCCGCACTCGCCAGATCCTCCGCGAGTCGCCCGGCCGCTGGGAGATCACCGAGCACCACCTGCACGTCCAGCACGTCCTTGGCGTCCAGGCCCGCGACTGCGGTCGAGCCAATGTGATCGATCCGGCGCGCGCGCGGGCCAGCGACCGAGGCGATCCGGGCGATCACCCGATGTGCCTGCTGGGGCCAGCTCCCATCGGGCGCCACCACAGCCGGCTGTTCGCCACGCGCAGCCGGGCGGCGGTGCCGCAGGTTAGCCTCGAAAGGGACCAGCCGCCGCGTCCACAGCTGATCAGCGGCCGCGAGCGTCTCCTCCCGGCTCCCGTTGTTGTCCAGCCACACGTCCGCGACCGCCCGCCGCTGCTCATCACTAGCCTGTGCGGCGATCCGCGCCGTGGCGTCGGCTCGTGCCATCCCGCGCTGGCTGATCAACCTGCGTAGCCGCGTTTCGACGTCCGCGTGCACCACGATGACCAGCTCAAACCCGGACGCCAGGTGATTTTCCACCAGCAGCGGCACGTCCTGGACCAGGATGGCATCGAGCGGTGCGGCAGCGACCAGCTCCCGGGAGCGTGCGGCGACCAGCGGGTGCACGATGGCATTGAGCCGGTCCCGGGCGGCGGCGTCATCGAACACGCGTGTGGCCAGCGCCGCACGATCCAGCGTGCCGTCGGCGCCGAGAATCCCCGCGCCGAACACCTCGACTACGGCGCGCAGCCCCGCGGTTCCGGGCTCGACAACATCACGGGCGATCCGGTCCGAGTCGATGATCGACGCCCCGCAGCTCGCCAGCCGGGCGGCGACCATCGACTTACCGGATCCGATCCCCCCGGTCAGTCCTACCCGCAGCATCGGATGATGCGGGCGGGTGACCTACACGCCGCCGGAAAGCTTCTCCCGCAACGCCGCCAGCTGCTCATCGCTTGCGAGAGAACCCGACCCAGTGTCGCTGGCGGGCGGCTCCGCGTCGGTGGCCGAGGAGTAATTCTGATCCTCTGGCTCCTCCGGCTCGGCCTCGCTCGCCTTGACGACCTGCTTGCGGTGCTGCTCGAAGCGGACCTGAGCCTCGGCGTAGGCGCGTTCCCACTCCTGGCGCTGCTTCTCGTAGCCCTCGAGCCAGTCGTTGGTCTCCGGGTCGAAGCCCTCGGGGTAGATGTAGTTGCCCTCGCTGTCGTACTCCGCGGTCATGCCGTACTGCGTGGGGTCGAACTCCATCTCCGGTGACAGGCCCTCGTTGGCCTGCTTGAGGGACAGCGAGATCCGCCGCCGGTCCAGATCGATGTCGATGACCTTGACCATCACGTCGTCGCCGACCTGCACGACCTGCTCGGGAATCTCGACGTGTCGCTGGGAGAGCTCTGAGATGTGCACCAGGCCCTCGATACCCTCTTCGACCCGGACGAAGGAGCCGAAGGGCACCAGCTTGGTGACCTTGCCGGGCACGATCTGGCCGATCTGGTGGGTCCGGGCGAACTGCCGCCATGGGTCTTCCTGGGTCGCCTTGAGCGAGAGCGATACCCGCTCCCGGTCCAGGTCGACGTCCAGTACCTCGACCGTGACCTCCTGGCCGACCTCGACGACCTCGCTGGGGTGATCGATGTGCTTCCAGGACAGCTCGGAGACATGCACCAGGCCGTCCACCCCACCGAGGTCCACAAAAGCACCGAAGTTGACGATCGAGGAGACCTGGCCCTTGCGGACCTGGCCTTTGGCGAGTTGGTGGAGGAACTCGCTGCGCACCTCGGACTGGGTCTGCTCCAGCCACGCCCGGCGGGACAGCACCACGTTGTTGCGGTTCTTGTCCAGCTCGATGATCTTGGCTTCGAGCTCCCGGCCCACGTAAGGCTGAAGATCGCGGACCCGCCGCATCTCGACCAGTGAGGCCGGCAGGAACCCGCGCAACCCGATATCCAGGATCAGGCCACCCTTGACCACCTCGATGACGGTGCCTCGCACCGGCTCTTCGTTTTCCTTGAGGGTCTCGATGTTGCCCCAGGCGCGCTCGTACTGGGCGCGTTTCTTGGACAGGATGAGCCGACCCTCTTTGTCCTCCTTCTGGAGAACCAGGGCTTCGACTTCATCGCCCACCGCGACGACATCGGCTGGGTCGACGTCGTGCTTGATGGACAGCTCCCGGGACGGGATCACGCCCTCGGTCTTGTAGCCGATGTCGAGCAGCACCTCGTCACGGTCGACTTTGACGATGGTGCCTTCGACGATATCGCCATCGTTGAAGTACTTGATGGTCTTGTCGATGGCGGCGAGGAAGTCCTCCTCCGTCCCGACGTCGTTGATCGCGACCTGCTGGGTGGCCGGGGCGGTGGTGGTGTCGGTGGACATGCGGTGGGGTGCTCCGAAGGGATAGGGCCGAGTGGTCTGAAGTTGGTACTCTTCTGTCACAGCAGCTGTGGATTCTGTACCGCGACAGAGTTAACCTTGACCCGGCGGATCACCCTCCGCAATCGAGCGGAGCGGGGTGATCTGGGCTACGCGGACAACCTGGGCAGCACAAACCCGCAGTGCATTTCGATCCTACCCAGGCCGGTGCCAGGGCAGCAAACGAGGCCTCAGGCGCTCGGTGAGAGACTTGCCTGGTGACAAGCGCGCCACAGCTGGGCGACTCCAAGGATGCTACGCGCTACGCACACGCTGAGGCCGCATTGGGCACCATCGGAGTAGCGAACCGGCAGGTCAGCGACGCGGAGACGGTAGCGGCCAACCAGCGCTGGTGGGACGCCGACGCGGCGGACTACCTCGCCGAACATGGCGATTTCCTGGGCCCAGCGGATTTCGTGTGGTGCCCGGAGGGGCTCCAGGAGCCAGCGGCGGGCCTGCTCGGCGAGGTGGCCGGCCGCGCTGTGCTCGAGGTGGGCTGCGGGTCGGCGCCGTGCGCGCGCTGGCTGGCGGAGCAGGGCGCGTGGGTGGTCGGTCTGGACCTCTCGGCTGGGATGCTGCGCCACGCGGTGGTCGCCGCGCGGGATACCGGAATTTCGGTCCCCCTCGTCCAGGCCGACGCCACCCGTTTGCCATTCGCCAGTGGGAGCTTCGATCTGGCCTGTTCCGCCTTTGGCGCGGTGCCGTTCGTCGCGGACTCGGGCGCGGTGATGCGGGAGGTCGCCCGCGTGCTGCGGCCGGGCGGCCGGTGGGTGTTCGCGGTGACCCACCCGATGCGCTGGATCTTCCCCGACGATCCCGGTGAGGCTGGGTTGACGGTGGCGCAGTCATATTTCGACCGCACCCCCTACGTCGAGGTGGACGCCCTGGGCGACCCCACCTACGTGGAGCACCATCGCACCCTCGGCGACCGTGTCAGGGAGATCGTCGGTGCTGGCTTCACGCTGGAAGACCTGGTTGAGCCGGAATGGCCTCCAGAGCTGCATCGGAATTGGGGGCAATGGAGCCCCTTGCGTGGCGCGCTGTATCCCGGAACCGCCATTTTCTGCTGCCGCCGTGACTGAGCTGACCTGGGACCAGGTGCTGTCATGGCGGATGCGTCGGCAGTTGCTTCACCGCCCAGAGGGGCTGGACGTCACCACGATCATGCGCCGCCTCGCCGGTGTGCAGGCTCAGGTGGCTTCCGCTGCCGAGCAGGCCGTCGGGTACGCCACCCGGACGGGATCGGGCCATCGCCCGGGCGCTGGCGGACCGGGCGAGCCTCAAGACCTGGGCGATGCGGGGCACGTTGCATCTGCTCGCGGCCGGGGACGCCAGCGCCTACCTGAGCCTGCTCGCTGCGGCCAGGCTGTGGGAGAGGGCCGCCTGGCGACGTGCGTTCGCCACGGCCGAGCAGATGGCCGCGATCGCCGAGGCCGCCACCGCTGCCCTTAACGGCGTTGCGCTCACCCGTGAGGAGCTCGCTGCCGAGATCATCACCCTTACCGGTGACCCATCGCTGGGGGAGAAGTTGAGCTCCGGCTGGGGTGCGGTGCTCAAACCGGAGCAAAGCCCGTGGGCGCGCGTACTGATCGGGGTACCTGGATTCGTATCCAGGCGAGACCGTTGTCCACTCTGGCGGGGCAGGGTGGCGGTGTGGAATGCGCTGCTAGCCTGCCGACGGCTGCAATAACGCCCGGTATCGGGCGATCCGATCGCGGTTGACCTGTAATGATGCGGCGGTGACCAGTTCGGCCAGATGTTCGGCGGTACTGATGCTGACGGCAACCTGGCTGACTGGGGGAAGTTCATAGGCGAGGCGGAATGCAGCCGAGATCGGTAAGCAGCCACTTCAGCGGTTGTCGCATAGCGAAATCGAGGCTCCGGTACACCATGCATCGCGGTCGCCTGCGCCAGAACCGCCACCTCCCGCGTGGCCACGCGCAGTATTCGCACTGGCCGCGTCGATTAACCTGATGCTGCCTGAGCAACGGAATGACAGTCGCCAGTAATCGCAAGGTCTGCTCCGCCAGCGGTGGCTGGATTGTCACGGTTGAGCTGATCAGCGAGCTCCTCCAGCTGTTCTAATAGGAGGCGGTGCCGCGTATCCCAGACATTGCTCACGACTCCTGATAGGACTCGGCAGTGAGTCCGGGAAGGATCAACGGCCCGTGAGACAGCACGTCTCCGTCTATGATGACGCCGACCGGCTTATCGGCCCGCCGCCCTAGTCGTTCACCTGCGGCAATCAAACGCTGAGCGTAATCCTGTTGCTCGGCGGCACTGGCGCTGCCCTCCATGATACGCATGGCCAGCGGGGCCAGTTCTCGATTGAGCCGCGCCAGCACGGCCAGCAGCTCGCGGTCCTCGCGGATCACCGGGCCCGGCCCTCGCCTTGCGGGGGCACGCTCACCCGATCCGTGAACGGGGTGACACTCGCGCCGCACAACGCGAGCACGCCGCCATCGCTGCCCAGCCACCCACGGCGGGTGCACCGACCGCCCAGCGATCGCAGATGCCAGCGCCACGCTTCATCGAGTGGCGCGGTGGTTTCGCCCACCATGTTGCTCCCCAAACAGATAGTATTTCTTCGCTACATCGGTGCCCGTTACCGCGTGCCCTCATTGCTGTATAGGGCAGGTGCGGCACGTCTCTTTCCGATTCATCTTCTGTTCCTCACGAACATCTACAACACCCACGGCATCCGTGAGAGTCCCTACCGCTCAATGCCGAATGGCGCGTAGATCACCTTGGCGGGGATCAGGCGCGCTGAAAACAGCGATACCGCCGCAATACCGCCGCATTGAGGCCGCTAGGCCGGGATCGGCTTGCGGCGATGAGCATCCGCTATTGTATGGATGCCTTCGGCGTCACCGAGGAAAGGAGATGGGCAGGACATGGCATTCAAGCGGCTCGGCCTGGCCGAGGCTCGGAAGGCCGCTGGCCTTAGCCAGGAGCATCTGGCGGAACGGCTGGAGGTCGAGCGCTCGACGGTGCAGCGTTGGGAGTCAGGTCACAGCACCCCCCAGCCATGGCATCGGCCGAGGTTGGCTGCGGCGCTAGACGTCTCGCATGATGAGCTGGCTAAGCTGCTGGCAGACCCACCCCGCGCCGATGACCAGTTCCGAACCGAACCAGCCTTGCCGAGGGCACCCCGGTGCAGCGATGCTGGGAGTGACCAGCAAACAGGCAGGGCAGATCTGCCGCCATGTCCACCAGTAGGTGATAATACGGACCGCAGGAAGGCCTTGAAGCTACTGGGCAGGTCAACCGTGCTGGGGCTTGGAGCAGCCCACGCCGACCTTGATCCGTTCATGCAGTCAGCCGTGGAGGCCATGGAGTTCACCCGCCGTGCCGAAGCCAGCCAGCTTGGCCCAAGGACACTCGAACACCTCGACTCTGTGGTCTCCGGCATGGCAGCCGCCCATACCTACGCACCACCGGGCGAACTGTTTCCGAAAGCCCGCTGGTACCGCCGTCAGGTCGAGGATCTGATCGCTGGACAGCACACCTTACGTGAGGGCAAGCAATTATACCGTCACGCAGGCTCGTTGAGCATTATCTTGGCCTGGCTCTCGATCAACCTCGGTGATCTAGTCACGGCTGAAGCGCATTGCCTGGACGCATGGGAGCATGGCTGGCAGGCGGAGGACCATGAGATCTGCGCTTGGGCCATGGATGCCGAAAATACCGTTTTTACGTATAGCAATCAGCCTGCTGCCGCCAAGGACGCAGCAGAGCGCGGTCTCAAACATGCCCCCCGGGGCAGTGCCGCAGCGGCGGGACTAAGCGTTAAACTTGCTCGGGCCTACGCCAAACTGGGCCAGGCAGACCAGTTCCAGGAAGCACTGAAAGAGGCCCAAGCCAGATTTGACCAGCTCGGCCACACGAGTACTGGGCTGTTCCCGGCCAATTCTGGGATGTTAACCTTATATACGGCTGACTCCTATATTTGGCTCGGCCGGCCCGACAGGGCGATGCCGTATGCCGAGGAAACAATTTCCTTCTGCCAGGACCTTAGCCTATCCGAGCGCGAACCAACGAGAGAGGCCCTCGCTCGATTAGATCTTGCGTTAGCGCATACTGAACTTGGGCAACCCGACGACGCGGCCGAGCAGATAGAGCACGCATTGAGTTCGGAGCGCATCACGGGGTCGGTACTCAGCCGGCTCGGTGATCTGGTGGTGTGTATGCAACACAGATATCCCGAACTCGGGATGACGATAGGATTAACTGGCCGGTACAGAGAAATAGCGGCTAGGCTGAACCGCCGTGAGCTGCCGGCCCCATAAGCCGACGGAACAGCTGAACGGGCAAGCCATCGCGGCTGGCCTCTGCCACATGGATCAACTCGATCTCGCTTCTGTGTTTCAGCGCATCGGTCACTGGGTGCCCACTTGTGCGGACCGTAGCCACCACGGCCGCAGGGCAAGCAAAAATTGCCTCTATGGATCGCACAAAACCAGGAGACGCCAGCCCCACGCAGGCAATTTCGGCAATAATTGCCACACCGTCTCGATCTTGCGCAACCGGCCACCGTCGAGCCTGTCGCGCACGCCCTCGACGCCCTGCTTCCGCCCTAACCCGCAGCGCACCGACGAGACGAACCACCTGTCCTTGACGGCGGAACCCCGCAGGGATCTCCGCCTTCGCGGGAGGAGCTCAAACGCGGGCTGCCGTCCGCCTCGCCCCTTTCGCGCGGTCTCCCCACCCGGCGACATCCCGCACCGACACGGTGATGGCGCTTTACGCGGCCAAGACTCGCGCTACAGTAGACGCCCATGCGAATGCACGTGCAAATGCAGACGCTGCGAGGGGAGCGCGCATCGTGCCTGCGGAGGGGGATCTGCTCTTCGTGCTGCTGCTCGCTGCGCTCTCCGCCCTGCGGGCCCTGCTGCTGGCCGTCGCTTGGTTCACCGCGCTCTATACCACCTCACCGGCTCGCCGCGAGGTCGCCTACCGTCTTGTATGCCTCGTGCTTACGCCAGCCCGGCGCAGAGGAAGCAAGCGGGAGCCGTCGTAGCTTGTCCGCTCGGCCTAGGAGGGCTTAGTGGGCGGCGTCGTCCCAGGACCGTCCGAAGCCGACCGATACCTCAAGCGGGACGTCCAAGGAGTACGCGGCGGCCATCTCACGCCGCACCAATGCCTCCAGCGTGCCCCGCTCGCCCTCAGCGACTTCCAGCACCAGCTCGTCGTGCACCTGCAGCAGCATCCGGGAGCGCAAGCCCTCAGCGCGCAACGCGCGGGCGACACCCAGCATCGCGACCTTGATGATGTCCGCGGCGCTGCCCTGGATCGGCGCGTTGAGCGCCATTCGCTCGGCCATTTCCCGGCGCTGCCGGTTGTCGCTGATCAGGTCGGGCAGGTAGCGCCGACGGCCCATGATGGTCGCCGTGTAGCCCTCCATCCGGGCTTTCTCCACGATCGAGCGCAGGTAGTCGCGGACGCCGCCGAACCGGGCGAAGTATTCCTCCATCAGCTCGCGAGCCTCCTCGGTGGAGATCCGCAACTGCGCGGAGAGCCCGAAGGCGGACAGGCCATACGCCAGGCCGTAGTTCATCGCCTTGATCTTGGCGCGCTGCTCTCCGGTGACCGCGGTGGCCTCCACCCCGAACACCCGCGCTGCGGTGGCGGCATGGAAGTCATGCCGTGAGGTGAACGCCTCGATCAGCGCGGTGTCCTCGGACAGGTGCGCCATGATCCGCATCTCGATCTGGCTGTAGTCGGCTGTCATCAGTTCCGCATAGCCAGCCCCGACGACGAACGCTTTCCGGATCCGGCGCCCGGATTCGGTGCGGATCGGGATGTTCTGCAGGTTCGGCTCGGCGGAGGACAGCCGCCCGGTCGCGGCGATGGTCTGGTTGTAGGTGGTGTGGATCCGCCCGTCATCGGCCACCGTTTTCAGCAGCCCGTCCACCGTGGTCTTCAGCCGGGTCGCGTCGCGGTGTGCCAGCAGGTGCGCCAGAAACGGGTGCTCGGTCGAGGCGTAGAGCGTCTGCAGCGCGTCGGCGTCGGTGGTGTAACCGGTCTTGGTGCGTTTGGTCTTGGGCATGCCTAGCTCGTCGAACAGCACCACCTGCAGCTGTTTCGGCGAGCCCAGGTTCACCTCGTGGCCAATCACCCCGTAGCAGTCCTGCTCGGCCTGTTTCACCGCAGCGGCGAAACCGGCCTCCAACTCGGCCAGCACATCACCGTCCACAGCGATACCGGCGGCTTCCAGCTCGGCCAGTTCGGCGAGCAGCGGCAGCTCCAGATCCACGAGCAATGGCCGGCCCGCGATCCGGTCCAGCTCGGCGTCCAGCGCATCCGCTAGCTCGGCGATAGCGCGAGCCCGCAGGATCTCCTCGGCCACCCGGGCGGCGCTGTCCTCGTCCTCGAACAGGCTTGGCTGGGCCGCATCGCCGGACTCCGCCCGCAATTCCCGGTGCAGGTAGCGCAGCACCAGGTCAGCGAGGTCGAAAGAGCGCTGCCCGGGCCGGACCAGGTAGGCGGCCAGCGCGGTGTCACTGGTCAGCCCGGCCAGGGCGATCCCGCAGGCCCGCAGCGCGTGCAACAACGGCTTGGCGTCATGGGCAGCTTTGGGCATGGCCGGGTCGGCCAGCCAGGCCGCGAGAGCCTGCTCGTCGTCAGGAGTCAGCGCGCGGGGATCGAGGTAACCACCCTCACCGCCAGCGCTCGTCAGGGCGAGGCTATCCAGATCAGCGACGCCACAGGCCCAGCCGCCGCGGAAGGCAAGCCCGGTGCGGCGGCCGTCCCGGGCGTGGGCGTCCAGCCAGGCCGCCACCTCACCTGGGCCGATGACCCCGCCCCGTACCTCGAAGCCCTCCTCAGCCTCCGGCTCGGGTGCGCTCAGCGTGGCGAACAGCCGATCCCGCAGCACCCGGAATTCCAGCTCGTCGAACAGTCGGTGCACCGCGTCGCGATCCCAGGGTTTGAGCACCAGGTCGGCGGGCTGCTCGGCGAGATCGACGTCCCGGACCAGCTCGGTGAGCTGGCGGTTGAGCAGCACTGCGGCGAGGTGCTGCCGCAGCGCGTCCCCGGCCTTACCTTTGACCTCGTCGACCCGGTCGACCAGGGCGTCCAGCGAACCGAATTCCCGTATCCACTTCGCGGCGGTCTTTTCCCCCACGCCCGGGATGCTGGGCAGGTTATCCGACGGGTCGCCGCGCAAGGCGGCGTAGTCCGGGTACTGCCGGGGGGTCAGGCCATAACGCTCAAGGACCTCCGCCGGGGTGAACCGGGTCAGATCGGAGACTCCCTTGCGCGGATACAGCACCGTCACCTGGTCGCTGACCAGCTGCAAGGCGTCCCGGTCCCCCGTGCAGACGAGCACGTTGAAGCCTTCGGGCTCAGCCCGGGTGACCAGGGTGGCGATCAGGTCGTCGGCTTCGTAGTTCTCCCTGGTGAGTACAGGGATGCCGAGAGTGCTGAGCACGTCGTGGATCAGCGAGACCTGGCCGCGGAACTCATCGGGTGTGGTGCTGCGGTTGGCCTTGTACGGCGCGTAGGCCTCCGCGCGGAAGGTCTTGCGCGAGACGTCGAACGCGGCGGCGACATGGCTGGGCTGCTCGTCGCGGAGCAGGTTGATCAGCATCGAGGTGAAGCCGTACACCGCGTTCGTGGTCTGCCCGGTCGTGGTGCGGAAATTCTCCGCGGGCAGCGCGAAGAACGCCCGGTACGCCAGGGAATGACCATCGAGCAGCAGCAGTCGCGGTGGGGGAGCTGTCACGGTCAGCGAGTCTAGGCCCGGCCACCGACAGCCTCGCGGGCCAGCCAGGCCCTGCTCACCAGAGGGCGCTGGCCATGGCTCACTATGGGCAGCTGAGCGAGCCAGTGGGGTTCGCATCGGACTCCACCGGCCGCCGCCGAGCCTGTTAGGAGATGCTCACCCGTGCGAGGCGCAGGTTTCCTCTGGCCATCGGATGGCGTGCGGCGCACCCTGCTCCTCATACTGATCGCGTGCGGGGCGCTGCTTGGGCTGGCCGCACCGGCCCTGGCGGCCGAACCGCCTCCCAGCCCACCCCCGCCGACCCAGCCACCTCAGCCGACCCAGCCACCCTCGCCCGAGCGGCCGGGCCTGCCCGTGAGCGGCACCCTGCGCAATGCCGATGGCACCCTGCTGGGCGGAGTGCGGGTGCTGGTGCTCGACGCCAGCGGCCAGCAGGCCGCGACCACCACGTCGAACCCCAGCGGCCGCTGGGAGCTGGCTGTGCCCAGCCCGGGCCGCTACACCTTCCGCATCGATCAGCACTCGCTACCAGCAGGTGTCCAGGTACTCCAGGGCGAAGTGACCCGGGAGGTGACTCCCGGCACCCTGTCGCTGGTCGTGTTCCGGTTCGGCACGCCAGAAACGGGCCTGCGGACCTCCCGGAGTTCACAGGCGCTGCGGGTACTGGTGGACGGCATCCGATTCGGCCTGGTCATTGGCATCACGGGGATCGGCCTATCACTGATCTTCGGCACGACCGGGCTGACCAACTTCGCGCACGGCGAGCTGGTCACGATCGGGGCGGTGGTGGCGTGGACGCTCAACGTCACCGCCGGGCTGCCACTGATCTGGGCGGCCCTGCTGGCGATCATCGCTGGCGCGGTGCTCGGCGCGGCGAATGATCTCGGTATCTGGCGGCCGATGCGCCGGCGCCGCGCCGGTCTCATCGCTCAGCTGGTGATCTCCATCGGCCTCGCCCTCGTCCTGCGGTACGCCGTGCTGATCTACTTCGGTGGCCACTCGGAGTCGTTCACCGATTACACCAACCAGGTCGAACGCAACTACGGGCCGATCAGCATCACCGACAAGGACCTCGCCACGATCGTGATCAGCCTGGTGGTGCTGGTGGGGATCGCGCTGCTGCTGCAGCGGACCCGGATCGGCAAGGCGATGCGGGCGGTCGCTGACAACCGGGATCTAGCCGCCTCATCCGGCATCGATGTCGAGCGTGTCGTGCTCTTCGTATGGATCCTCGCCGGCGCGCTGGCCTCCCTGGGCGGCGTGCTGTTCGGCCTCTCCGAGCTGGGCGGGACGGTACAGTACGAAATGGGCTTCAACCTGCTGCTCCTGATGTTCGCGGGGGTGATCCTCGGCGGGCTGGGCACCGCCTACGGCGCGCTGGTCGGCTGCCTCGTCGTCGGCGTGCTGGTACAGGTATCGGCCCAGATCATCCCGGTTGATCTGAAGTATCTGGGCGGGCTCGCGGTCCTCATCGTCATCCTGGTGATCCGGCCTCAGGGGCTGCTCGGCAGCCGCGCGAGGATCGGGTGAGGCAGATGATCGACATCCCGGTTATCATCACCAACGGCATCGCCGCGCTCGTGGGGCCATCGGCTATCTTTTACGCCCTGCTCGCGATCGGGCTGAATATCCACTTCGGGTACACCGGCCTGCTGAACTTCGGCCAGATCGGTTTCGCGCTGGTCGGCGGATACGGCATGGGCATCTCAGTGCTGAGCCTCGGCTTGCCGCTGTGGGCGGGCGTGCTGGTCGGGATGCTCGCCGCGGCGGTGCTGGCCGTGCTGCTGGGGACCACCACCCTGCGGCTGCGGGCTGACTATCTGGCGATCGTCACGATCGCGGTCGCGGAGATCCTGCGGCTGGTCACCCGGTCGACCTCGATGACCACCATCACCGGCGGAACCCAGGGCCTGACCGGCTACGGCGAGGGCTTCCGCCAGCTGTCCCCGTTCGACAACGGCCACTTGTACAACTTCGCCGGGGTGCGGTTCCTTGGCCAGGATCTGTGGTCGATGTGCCTGGGCTGGACGGTGGTCGGCCTGGCGCTGATCCTGGTGTTCCTGCTGGTCCGCAGCCCGTGGGGGCGGGTGCTCAAGGCCATCCGGGAAGACGAGGACGCGGCCCGGGCACTCGGTAAGAACGTCTTCGTCTACAAGATGCAAGCGCTGGTGCTGGGCGGGGTGTTCGGCGCGGTCGGCGGCATCGTCTTCGCGCTGACCACGCGGTCACTCACACCGGATTTCTACTCCCCGGCCCAGACGTTTTTCGCCTACGCGGCACTCATCATCGGCGGCGCTGGCCGGGTGTTCGGCCCGGTTATCGGATCGATGATCTTCTGGTTTGTGCTCTCCATCACAGACAATTTCCTGCGGCAAGTCACTGCGGGAAGTAACCCACTGATCTCGTTCATCGACAATCAGGATGTCGGCGCTATCCGGTTCATCCTGGTCGGAGTGGGCCTGGCGCTGCTGATGGTGTTCCGGCCGCAGGGCATCTTCGGGAAGAGAAGCGAGGTGCTGCTCGATGCGCGCTGATAATCCGCGCAACGGAGTGCCCGCTGAGCCGGGTGCCCGGAAGCCCGACCCTGTGCTGGTGATCGATTCGATCACCCGGTCGTTTGGTGGCCTGCGGGCCGTCGATGTGGCCCACCTGGAATTCCAGCGCGGCTGGATCACCGGGTTGATCGGCCCTAACGGGGCCGGCAAGACCACGCTATTCAACCTGATCACCGGATTCGACCGGCCCGACACCGGCTGCTGGACCTTCAACGGGGCGCCCCTGTCGCGGATGGCGCCGCACCAGGTGGCCCGGCGGGGGGTGGTCCGCACCTTCCAGCTCACCAAAGCGCTCGCCAGGCTCACCGTGCTGGACAACATGCGCCTAGGCGCCCCGAACCAGGCCGGTGAGCGGTTCTTCGGCGCGCTGCTGGGCACCTGGGCGCGGCAGGAGCGGGCCGTCACGGACAAGGCGATGGAACTGCTCACCCGGTTCCGGCTCGACGCCAAGGCCGACGAACCCGCCGGCTGCCTCTCCGGCGGGCAGCGCAAGCTGCTGGAGATGGCCCGGGCGCTGATGATGGATCCGGTCGTGGTGATGCTCGATGAGCCGATGGCCGGGGTGAACCCCGCGCTCACCGAAGCTCTCCTGCAGCATGTCCGCTCACTGCGCGAGGACGGCATGACGGTGGTGTTCGTCGAGCACGACATGGACGTCATCCGTGACATCAGCGACTGGGTGGTGGTGATGGCGAACGGCCGGGTGATCGCCGAGGGATTGCCGGAGGCGCTGTCGTCCAATAAGGCGGTCGTGGACGCTTACCTGGGCTCGCATCACGACCAGGTACTGGAATTCGACGCGCAGGGCAACCCGGTGGGGCAGACGGCCGCGCTCGTCGCCGAGATCGAGACCCAGCTCGAGGCGGCTATCGGGCGCGGTGAGGACTTGTCGGCGTGAACGCCTCCACCAGTAATGGCCCGGCCAGCGGCCGGTTGTCCCCGGCGGAACTGGCCGCGATGCCGCAGCGGCACCGGGAGCTGGCGCGGGGCGCGTTGTTGCGGGCTGATGATCTGGTGGCCGGTTACCTGCCTGGTGTGAACATTCTCCAGGAGTGCAATTTCTTCCTTCGCGAGGGCGAGATCGTCGGCATCATCGGTCCCAACGGCGCGGGCAAATCAACACTGCTCAAGGCGATGTTCGGGCTCATCCCGGTGCGCAGCGGCACCGTGACGTTACGCGATACCAATGTCACCTCCGCCAAAGCGCATACGCTGGTCACCAAGGGCGTGGGTTACGTCCCGCAGACGAGCAACGTGTTCTCCTCATTGACCATCGAGGAGAACATGCAGATGGGCTGTTATCTACGGCCGCGTATCTTTCGCACCAGGTTTGACGTGGTCTGCGCGTTGTTCCCGCTGCTGGGGGAGCGGCGCGCGACCAAGGCCGGGGCGCTCTCCGGCGGTGAGCGGCAGATGGTCGCGATGGGCCGGGCGCTGATGATGGAACCCTCGGTCCTGCTGCTCGACGAGCCTTCCGCTGGCTTGTCGCCCATGTTCGCCGACGAGGTTTTCGTGCGCTGCAAGAAGATTAACGCGGCGGGGGTATCCATCGTGATGGTCGAGCAGAACGCCCGCCGCTGCCTCCAGGTCTGCGATCGCGGCTACGTCCTGGACCAGGGCCGCAACGCCTACACCGACACCGGTGCCCATCTCATGACCGACCCTAAAGTCATCGAACTGTACCTGGGTACCCTCGCCGGGTCTCACCGGAATTCAGTGGGCTGAGCGGGGCTCGGCGATGCTGGCGAGCCTCGCTCAGCCCAATTGAATGTGCCCCGGCTATTTCAGCCCGACGACGATGAATTCGGCGGGGACCTTCGGTATATGGTTCTGCTGATCGAACTGGACGATTCCGTAGGAGCCCGCTCCCGGCTCTCCCGCGTCAGTGAAGTCCAGGGGACCGGAGACGCCATCGTAGTCGGGATTACCGCCGCTGTCGATGATATCCCGGCACTGGCGGAAGGTCGTGCACTTCTCGCCGTCCTTGGTGATGCCATTGATCTGCGAGGCGATATCCACGCCCTTGGTCGACTTCGCCTGCTCGGCGGCCAGCGCGGTGATGATGACGGCGTCATACGCCTCGCCGCCGTAGTTGTAGTCAATCAATTTCGGATCTTGCTGCTGCAGGCGGGGCACGAAAGTACCAGCTTGCTTAGCGAACGGGAGGGTGCCCTTCATGCCCTTGAGCAGCCCGGGCGGCAGGCCCTCACCAAGTTTGTTTCCCATGTTGCCATCAGTGCCGTAGACCAGCTTCTGGCTGGGACCGATACGCACTTCACTCATCCGGGTAATGATCTTCTTCGATTCATCGAAGCCGATCACCGCGATCGCGTCCGGGTTGAACACGCGCACACGATCGATCTCAGCGTTATATGACGTGGCGTCCGGATCGTAAATGACCTTGTAGAGGTTATTCTGCGGGATACCCGCGGCGAGCAGGTTCTTCTCGACCTGGTTGGCCAGGCCGCTGCCGTACGGGTCGTTCCGCGCCAGGATGGCGATACGCTGCGGCGCGTCCTTGGTGATAACCCCGGCCAGGGCCTGTCCCTGCAGCACGTCCGGCGGGGCGGTCCGGAAATACAAGCCCTTATCGGGGAAGCACGTGAACTCGTCAGAGGTGTTGGCTGGGGAGAACTCGACCACGCCCGCGCCGGTGATCTTGTCGATCACTAGTTTGGTCACCCCGGAAGCGGCGGCGCCGATGATCACCTGTACACCCTGGCCCAGTTCCCGGTCCACCGTCTGGTTCGCGGTGTCGGTCTTGGCGTCCCCCGAGTCGCCGCGGACGTGGCTCACCGGCTTGCCCAGCACCCCCCCCGCCGCGTTGATCTCCTTGATCGCTACGTCGACGGCCGCGAACTCGGGGGGTCCCAGGAAGGACAGGCTGCCGGTCTCGGGCAGCAGCGTGCCTATCTTCAATGGTGTGGTGCTCGGCTGCCCGCTGGCCTTGGCTTGTACGGGTTCACACTTCTTCGCCGGCGCCGGCGCCGGGCTGGCGCTGGACGATCCCTGAGCCGGGGCGCTAGCGGTCTTGCCACCGCCGCAGCCCGCCAGCACGACCGAAAGGGCACCGAGAAGGGCCGTCGCACGGAGAACTGTGCGCTGCGCCATGAATCTCTCCTCAGAACGAATGCTTCCCGCGGGCAGCCCTGCGTGGGTTGCCCCGCAGTGTGATCGTCAGACCGTAATGCCGGAACTGGCGGATGGGCAGGACCTCCCCGCCGGTCGTGACGAAGATGTGATGCTTAGGACAGGCTTTCCAGGACGACCTGGGCCACGGCCTTCATGGTGGTCCGGCGGTCCATCGCGCTGCGCTGGATCCAGCGGAACGCCTCAGGCTCGGTCAGCCCATGGTGAGCCATGAGCAGGCCCTTGGCGCGCTCCACGGTCTTGCGGGTCTCCAGTCGGTCGGTCAGCCCAGCCACCTCGTTCTCCAGCGCGACCAGCTCGCGGAAACGTGACACCGCGAGCTCCACTGCGGGCATCAGGTCCTTGCGGCCAAACGGTTTCACCAGGTAGGCCATTGCTCCGGCGTCGCGGGCCCGTTCCACCAGATCGCGCTGGCTGAACGCGGTGAGGATCACCACCGGCGCGATGCGCCGCTCCGCGATGATCGACGCCGCGTCGATGCCGTCCATCTTCGGCATCTTCACGTCCATGATCACTAGATCCGGGCGCAGCGCCTCGGCCTGCTCGACAGCCTGCTGCCCGTCAGCGGCCTCGCCGACCACGTTGTAGCCCCCCTCAGAGAGCATCTCCACGAGATCCAGCCGGATCAAGGCCTCGTCCTCGGCCACCAGTACCCGGTGTGATGCCGCTGTCCCGGCCCGCTCGATGGGCACCACATTTGGTGTGGCCTGCGAATTCATCGTCGGAACCTCGCCTTACTCCGCGGGGAGCGCCTGGATCTCGCACGATAGCGACGTCAACGGCCGGATGGCAGCGGTTTCCGCCAGCCTGCTCAGTGATCCTGCCAACACCCGCGCTCCTTCAGGCAGCTGCGGCCTATCAAGTAGGCCAAGATCACCGTTTTGGTGCCGAGAACGACAATTTTTGTCGCTTATGACACCCAAACGGCGATCTTGTTCGCTAGGGCCGCCGGGCGGCAACAGAGCGCCCAGGTCTGCGGGACAGCGACAACGGTGACGCTGCGGACACGCGGGGCTCGGGCGCTGCTAGCATCCGGGTGGTCCGACGCGGAGCGATGAGTTGGCCGGGGTGGCGGAATAGGCATACGCGGGCGCCTCAAAAGCGTCTGTCCTCACGGACATGCGGGTTCGAGTCCCGCTCCCGGCACCAAGAACTCGAGAGAACCACTGGACCTGCGTCAGGTGGACGACAATTCCTGCCTGACCTGTGTCGTGGCGAACATCCTGTACGTCCTGGGGGTTGCCGAAACCCCTGACCCGGCCTGGGTTGATCGCGAGCTGGGCCGGGAGCCGGGCTGCGGTGCTCAGCGCGCCGCGGCCCGGCGTTTGCTGCTCCAGCGAGACCTGAGTCTGCACCTGGTGGGTGCGTATGAGCCCGGGCGATTCCTGCGGGAGGGCGTCGAGTACCTGAGGCGCTACTACCGCCAGGAGTGGGACTCCTCATGGGAGGAGTTCTGGACACCGCATCGCCTGGAGCGACACCGCCGTGAGTGTCTCAGCGCACAGGAGCTGGCCATTTTCGGCGCCAGGATGCGAACTGAGTACCGGCAGCCCACACTCGCCGATATTCGCGGCGCGCTGGACAAGGGCCGGCTGGCGTGGATCTCTGTCGACAATGACCGGGGCGAGGTCGACTCTCACGCCGTCCTGGTCTATGGCTTGCGGGGCAACGTGTTCGATGTCTACTCACCGGAGGTCTCAGGGAGCTGCCTGCGGCGATATCGCCTGACCCGATTGAACAAGGTGTGGTTACGCAGCGAAGGCATGACCGCGGTGTGGCGCCGCGAGTCATGAGCCGGCCAGCGGCCGGGGAAGGCCAGCCACATCACTTTGACCGTGGCGTCGTTTCTCACGGGGAATGGCGCGGCGGGAGGGCGGGGCGTGACGGGGGCCGGCACGTTCGGTGGCGGGCGGGTGCG
>DASTBN010000228.1:0-7234 GCA_035712045.1 Pseudonocardiaceae bacterium | reverse complement strand
GTGGTGGATCAGGCCATCCCTCGTTCATATACTCCGGCTATGTACAGCGGAGACCGTGAGCGTGGCGGGGCCCGGGGTAGGCGGGGTCGTGATGGTGGTGGGTCGGGGTGGGTGGGTCAACCGGCCGCGATTTATTGCCGGATCTCGCGGGCCCGGGATGAGGATCAGACGGGGGTGGATCGGCAGGAGCGGTTGTGCCGGGAGGTGGCGCAGCGGTTGGGGCTGGTGATCGCGGCGGGGTGTGTGTTTGTGGATAACAACCGCTCGGCCTGGCAGCGGAATCGGTGCCGTCCGGGGTGGGATGGGTTGCTGGAGGTGATCCGGGCGGGCCGGGTGGGGCATGTGCTGGTGTATCACCCGGATCGGTTGATGCGTCAGCCCCGGGATCTGGAGGAGTTGCTCACTTTGTCGGAGGAGCATGAGATCACCTTGCATGGGCAGGCGAACTGCCGGGATCTTTCCGATGCGGATGATCGGTTTTTCCTGCGGATTGAGGTGGCGCACGCGTGCCGGTCGTCTGATGACACCTCGCGGCGCCAGCGGGATGCGATCGAGGACCGGGCTCGTGCGGGGCGTCCGCACAACGCGCCGCGGCGCCCGTATGGGTATGCCTCAGATGGGGTGACGATTATCGAGCGGGAGGCGGTGATCGTGCGGGAGATCTTCGCCCGTTACCTGGAGGGGGTGCCACCCCGTCAGATCGCTCTGGATCTCGGGGCGCGGGGGGAGCGCACGTCGATGGGGAATCCGTGGCAGCCGCACACGGTGCGGGATTTGCTGAAGTCCCGGCATGTGACCGGGATCCGGGTCTTCCGCCGCCAGGACTACGGGGACGGGGACTGGCCGGTGATCATTGACCGGGGTACCTGGAGTGAGGTCCAGGACCGGCGCGCTTACCGGGCCGCGGCCCAGGACAACCGGGCGTCCCGGTTTTATCTGCTGCGGGGGCTGGTGATGTGCAAAAAGTGCGGCACGCACATGGCCGGGAACCGCTGCAAGGAGCCCTCCTACATGTGCACCCGGCATCAGAAGATCGGCCCCGCGTACTGCACCCGCCGGATCAACGCCAAGCCGCTGGAGACGTTCGTCTGTGACGCGGCGGTGGAGTTGCTCACGAACCTGGATGTGACCGGGGCGCCGCGGGCGACCACCGCGTTGTCCGAGACAGACCAGGCCGCGATTAGCGCCGAGGAAGCGGAGCTGGCCGAGTTGAAGGACATGTGGACCGCGCGGGAGCTGTCCACCCGGGAGTACCGGGCGATGCGCAAGACCATCGAGGACCGCATCGATGTGCTGCGGCGCAAGACCATCGTGCGCCCCACCGCCGAGGTCCTGAATGGTTTGGCCGGCCCCGGCGCGCGGGCATCGTGGGAGGCGCTGGCCGCCAGCGGCGACGCGCAGCGGATGAACGCGGTGCTGCGGTTCCTGTTCGCCGCCGTCATCATCGATGAACACCAGGGCACACGCGGCAGCTTCGACTACAGCCGCATCGACATCGAACCCAACCCCCTCTAACGCGGGGGTCCTCACTCGTGCCGGGGCCGGAATCAGTAACGGAAATCCCGAAACTGGTTCTCGCGCAAACCGGGACCTCAATGGGGTCCGGCCGCAAGGGCCGGAATCAGAGCTCGCCGAAAAACGAGCCCGTGAACTGGAGGATAGCCCCCCGCGCGAGAGGTGGCCCCCGGCACGCCGTGCGCCCCACTGCGAGATGACCGCAAGAGCATTGCTGAGTCGCGTGCGCGTGCTCCCCGCGTGTCGTGGTGGTACCGGACCGCTGGCAAAGCCCTCACACGATCCGCGGCCCAGTCACCGGGAGCCGCCGGGGAACGCCCCAGGGTGCGCACCGCGGCCGGCGCGTGCGGCGGCCCGGGATCGATCCGCGCAACGCCGGGCGATCCCTCACACCGCGACAGGGGACCCGTCACACCGTGGCGGCGAACCCGTCACAAACTGGGTGCGCGACCTGTCACAACCGGGGCTACCCGTCACAAGGCTTGTGA
The DNA here is from genome assembly GCA_035712045.1 of Pseudonocardiaceae bacterium. Lineage (GTDB taxonomy): Bacteria > Actinomycetota > Actinomycetes > Mycobacteriales > Pseudonocardiaceae. The sequence continues at coordinate 5,231 of DASTBN010000228.1, read as the reverse complement.
CGGGTAGCCCACGGTTCTGTGACGGGTTGGCTGGCTCGCTGAGCTGCGGGAACGGGTGATGTGACGGGTGTGACGGGTTGAGCCGCGACCCGTCACACCCGTCACACAATGGGGCTGGAATGGCTGTTATGATGACTCGCCGGTGCTCACGCGCAGCAGGCGCGCGAGCCGGTGGGCGCCCTGGGTGCTGATGGTGGTCGGGAAGCGGGCGCACACCCGGGCCAGGTGGTAAGCGCGATCATCCCGGCGCGCGGGCTCGGCGGCCGGGTGCGGGTCGTGCTCATCTCCTGCGGGGCGGTGGGTGCTCGGGGCGGTTAGGGCCGGGGTGGCAGGGAGTCACCTCCTGACGGCTGGATCGATCGGGTGGGCGCGGGATTATAACGCGTCACCAGTGAAATAGTTCAGACTGCGCCCAATTGAGTGATGATTTCGAGGGTAGGGCGGGGACCGCGCTCCACTCCCGGGCATCGTCGTGTAGCCCCGGCGGGCAGCGGGGGACCGCTGCCTCGCCAGACCTCCCGGTAACGGGCGCTGAGCAGCACGGCAGCGGGCCGGTCATCCCGCTGATCGCCTGGTCCTCGTCCGCGGGCAGAAGGGGTAGACAGCACCCGGATTTGTCCGCGCGGACGTCCGCGACTCGCGCGCCTGCGCGCGTAGGGGTGCCTCTGCGCTGCGGACGTGCGCGCTCGATGGCGGCACGAGGACAGTGGCACGGCGAGTGATAGCCGGGGAGGGACCTGAGGCGGGGATGTGCCCGGGGACCCGGGGAGATCTCCCCACCCTCGTCCCCGCTCCCGCCTCCCTCACCTGACCAGCCTATATCACCACCAGAGACCCAATCCCAGACCGGCTGAGCACCCGCGAAAACCCCCACAACCAAGGGCACAAGCCCGCAGCATCCACCGTCCCTCAGCGCCCTACTCCACCCCTGCTACTGAAAGTGACGAACGAATCGCGACAAGCAGGCGCGGTCGACAGACCCCAAACCCCTCGCGGTGTTACTGGCACGACGCTGATTCCGGGCATGAGTTACGAGACACCATCACCACTGCTCGCCGCGTCACCAGCATGATCGGCTGGCGATGTCTCGCAGACGATGGTATTGAGACATCATTACTGCGGTAGCTCCGGCCTATTCCCCCTGCGCCAAGGCGGCGTAAGCATGAGGCATATGAGCCGGTATGCGACGTCACGGCGGTCGGGCGACCTAGTGAAGAGCGCCGTGAGCCATGCGACGGTCTGGAGCAGAACGCGTAGGGCAGACAGCGCGACAAGTGGCAGTAGAACGAGCGGGTCCACCTGGACGGGCATAGCGCACTCCAAAGATCGGAATGCGCGGGCTGACGGGCTGGGCCTCTGATCCCTTGTACCGTTCTCTCGCGCCGATGCCTTAGCCTTGTGGTCACGTGCGGTTCGGCCATTGGCAGCAGAGGCGACTACCCGCCGAGCGGTCCCACCGTAGTGCATCGTGCCGGTGGGGAAATGTCACGGTGCGGGATTGATGGGCCGGTCATCCCCGGGCACGATCTCAGGCCGGGCTGAGCGGGCCGCGGGACTGCGGTAGAGGTGGAGCCGACCAGGCGCCAGGAGTCGGGGTCTCGACCGGCGGCCGGTCGGGGATCAGGTGGGCAGCCACTCCGTGACGACGGTGTGAAGGACCGTGAGGGCGTCCCCGGATACCCGATCGATGACCAGTGCTTCACCGGGGACGATCAGGGAGGAGCGCCGGGATCGGGCGGCGTTGCAGCCCTCCCAGAATCCGCCGATGTAGATCACGACCTGGTGCTCTAGCGTGACCAGCTCACCCCGCAGCGGGCCATCCTCACCGGGCGCGACCCGCTCGAAACTGAACCCCTGGAGTTTCGCGGCGTCCAGCAAGCGCTTAGCCGCTGCCAGGTACGGACCGTCAGCCATGATCATCAGGTGCCTTGTCCGCGACGGAAACCCAGATCGGCACGGGTCCGGCAGCGTAGTCACGCTCGCCGGAGGTGGGGAGGCCCTCGGAGCCATGGGTCATCTCCTGGACGATCCGCACAACGCAAGCACCCATCGGATGACTGAGTAGTTCCTCGATGGCGCGGCGCGCGCACTGCGCGCACGACCCGATGCGGTAAGCGCCCGCAACCGGCCTGACCTTGTGTCCGCACTCTCGAACTAGGTGGTTGCGCCTAATAGGCCGCCTGCTCAGCGGGCCGCTCACCGGGACCCCCTCACCGTGCGGCCGAGCGTGACCAGCCGGGACCGCAACTGTTCATCGGTGAGCGCGGGTGCCTGTTCGGCCAGCTCGATAACCTCCCGTAACACCGACCGGGTCGACGTGAGTTCCACCGTCCCGGTCAGATGATCGAGGAACGGGCGAGGGCTGACCACCGAGATCCACCAGTCCGTACCGCAGCCCGAGCACGACCATCCCGGGACCTTCGGCAAAGTACCGGTGATCACCTTCACACCACTGATACCACCGCGGTACGGGCAGGGGTCAAGGTCGGCGGGGCCGGTTACCGTTCCCGGGGCACTCACCGGGCACCACCCGCACACTCCTCGCATGGGCCCTGGCCCGGCTCCGCCATGCTCGCCGCCGGGAAGTACGCACCACAGAACCCCTGGTAGGAACCCTCAGCGCGGCCAGCGGCCAGTTTCTCCGGGCTCACCTGGTGCGCCAGTTTGGTGACCGCGTCTACTACTTCGATACCCGGTAGCCGCCGCTCAGGTACCCGGGCGTGCGCCCGCTGCCGTCTGTGCCGCCCTGTCATGGTCCTGCCTCACCTGCTCAAGTAGCAGCGTGGTCATCCGAGACGCGTCATGAGCGTGGCGGCGGTTGTCGCTCATCCCGGACCCTCTTCGCCGGACCCTCTTCGCCGGAAGCTCTTGGATGGAAGCTTAACATTGGATGCATCCATCACCATAGCCTCGCAAGGAAGGTCACTATCCGCAATGACTGATAAGCTGCCCGTCATGGCGGGGCCCACGGTTCGGCGCATCCAGCTCGGCCGGGAGCTACGACGACTTCGCGATGCGGCTGGTGTCTCCGTGCTGGGGGCGAGAGCCGCAATCGACTGCTCGAAATCGCGATTCGAGCACATCGAACGCGGCCGCAACGTCCCCAGCAAGGCCGAGCTGATCGTGCTCTTGCGCGACACCTACCACGCTGGTGACGCTGTCGCGGCACTCGATGAGATCCGGGAAGAGGCCAGTAAACGCGGCTGGTGGTCCACCTACGCACTACCTGAGTGGCTCGCCGTCTACGTCGGCCTGGAACACGACGCCACCGAGGTACGCCAGCTGGCGCTAGAGAGCATCCCCGGCCTACTGCAGACTGAGGAATACATGCGGACGGTCTACACGATCGATCCGCGATCCACGGAAAAGGACATCACCAAACGACTCGCCTCCCGGCTCCAACGTCAGGAACGCCTGACCGGTGACGATCCGCTGAAGCTGACGGCCGTGGTATCAGAGGCCGCTCTGGTGCGATGCGCGCGGGACCGCAGGGTCGCCGCCGATCAGCTGTCGCGGCTGGTGGAACGGGCCGCCTGGCCGAGCATCGAGCTGCGCGTGCTGCCCTTCGACGCCGGACTGCACGTTGGCATGAACGGGCCGTTCAGCCTGCTCAGCTTCCCTGCCGATCTCCTCGCCGATGTCGCGTATCACGAGTACCCGGTGGGCGGTCACATCATCGACAACCCATCGATCGTCTCTCAGCTGGGTACGCTGTTCAGCGAGCTGCATAGTCACGCCCTCGGTGCGAGCGAGAGCCTGGCCATGATCGCGCAGCTCGCCAAACAGACTCACGAGTAACCGCGAAGAGAGGCATCGGCAATGGATGACCTGACTCTCGCCACGTGGCGGAAGTCTACCCGCAGTGTCGGTGAAACCAACTGCGTCGAGGTAGCGAACCTCAGCGGCCACCGCGCCGTGCGGGACAGCAAGAACCCAACCGGTCCTGTTCTGATCTTCACTCCCGCCGAGTGGTCCGCCTTCACCGCTGGCGTCCGCTCCGGCGACTTCGACTGACTGATCAACTCCTAACACCCCTGATAGCCCGACATGGCCGCCAGGGGTGTTGTCGTTCCGCGGATCGAGTCGAACCTATGTGCTTGGAAGACACTGTCATCCCACATAGCGAACACATAGCCCAGCGCCGCAGAGTCGTTGCCCGCAGCACTCCGCGTGCGGCATGCTCAGCCCGATCGACTACGAACTCGCCCGGACTCACCCGCAGATCGCATGATCGCCAGCCTGGCCCGCCGCGCAAAGCGAAAGACAACGGAGGCGGCTGCGCCGCCGCTGAAGAGACGGCCAGCGAACTCCATGCTCAACTCCATCAGACCGGACACTCACCACAGCCACGACGGGCCAGTCGGCGAGCCGAGCCACAGACCCGCTGACCCCAGCTCCCCACGCAACGCCACACAACAATCACATGGTGTCACAACGATAGTCACAGCGATGTATTGCCGAATTCGCCCCTATGGGATCTCAAGACGGCGCGCACAACGCGCCGCGGGCCGGGCCCGCCTCCCGCTCCGCTCACGGCGGCCCGGCCCCTCACGCTGCTTAATCCCGAGCGCCCTTAGTCCCCTGCGGGGCCACAACCCACCCTGCGGAATGGACGTTTGTTTCTCGGGGTGACGCTATAGCGACTGGGGAATTCATCGCGCGGAAGCGCTGGGGGTTGGCCCGGCCGTAGCGGGGGGTGTGGGCCAGTTTCCTACCTCGGTGGGGTCTTGCTGCATGGGCGGTGCCTGGATGACCAATCGGTGCGCCACGGCGTGATCAGCATGTGGAGTGGTCTGCAGCCTTGCCCACCCCCCGGGACGATCCGATTTGCGCGACGATGTGCGGGTGGGTTGGCGTTGGTCGGGGTGGTCGTGGCGGTTCCGGGTGGGGTGGGGGCTGCTGGGGTGGGCACTGCTGGTGGCGTGTGTGGGACTGCTGGTGTGGGCGCTGGCTGCCAAGGATGTCAACGAGGTTGCTCGCTGGGCGCCCATTCTGGCGTTGCCGATGACCGCTGTGGGTTTGGTGTTGATGCTCACCGACCGGGCCCGAGCACGTGATGCCGCTGAGACCGCCGCTGAGGCTGCCGGGGCTGTCCGGGGGCCGTGGATGGCTCCTCCGCTGGATCGGATGGTGGAGCGGCCCGAGTTGGGTGGCCGGTTGGTGGAGGCGTTAGTCGCCTCGGCGCCGAGTGAGGTGGGGTTGACCACGGCGTTGCGGGGGGCGGGCGGGTT
>DASTBN010000227.1:0-11240 GCA_035712045.1 Pseudonocardiaceae bacterium | reverse complement strand
CTGGCACGGGTCCGTCACCGACGCTCGCCGATCATGGTGCTGCTGGGTGAGACGAACAATCTGTTGAAGCTCACCATCAGGCACTGACCGCAACCGCGCGATAACCTCGCCGGAGACGGTTTCCGCCCGGATCCGGGCGGGCGACGATGGTGGAGGCGCGGCCGTGAGCGATACCCCTGTCTCTGGCTCCGGCTCATCGGAGTTTTGCTCGTCGCATGGCGAGGTCACCTCAGAGATCATCTTGGGTGATGGGCAGCTGAGCCTGAAGTCGCAGCGATGCGGCGCGGCAATCGTGGTGGCAGTCGCCGGTGAGGTCGATCTACTGATCGCGGAACGGTTACGCGAAGTGCTCATCGAACAGGTCGGCGCACGTCCGGATGTCCTGGTAGTCGACCTGGAAGAGGTGCTCTTCTTTGGCTCAACGGGCTTGACCGCGCTCGCCTTGACTCGGCGAGCCGCTAGCGAGCTGGGCGTTGAGCTGCGGGTGGTAGCCACGAAGCGGTCAACGCTGCGTCCGATGCAGGTCACCGGCATGGCCGATGAGCTGGCTATTTACTCCAGCCGCGAGGACGCACTGGCTGGCTGCTCTGGCGGAAGGGCCTGACACCGGACGCGGGTCAGGGTCGGCGAAGGACGAGTAGCGCGACGTCGTCACGCGTCTCCTGGCCGAACCGCTCAATGAGCTGGTCACAGAGCTGTTCCGGCGCCACATCAAAGGACACGGCAGTCCGCAGGTCTTCCATCCCACGGTCTAGATCTGTCGTCACATCCTCGATGAGGCCGTCGGTGACCAGCACAATCCCCCACGCCGACGGGAGCGGCAGAACTGTCTCCTCCGGCTGCTCTCGCCGCAGACCGAGCATGGGGCCATGCACGGCGAGATACGCCGCGCCGGTGGGCCGGACGAGCAGAGGCGGCAGGTGTCCGGCGTTGGCGACCCGAAGCATGTTGTTTTCCAGATCGACTAGCACCAGGCACAGTGTCGCGAACTCAGTCGGGTGGTAGTGGCGCAGCACGCGTTCCAGTCTTCGCAGGATCTCCACTGGGCCGTGGCCCTCGACTGTGAACGCTCGCAGCGCATGCCGTAGCTCCACCATCACCGTGGCCGCATGAATGGAGTGCCCTGCGACGTCGCCGATGGCGACGAGTAACCGCCCGTCGCCGAGCTCGACAAGCTCGTAGAAGTCGCCCCCTATCTCGGCGTTGCTGGTTGCGGGCACGTATCGCACGGCTATCTGAAGGCTGGGCAAGGCGGGTGGCCGGTCGGGAAGGAAGCTGCGCTGGAGGATGAGCGCGAGGCTGTGCTCCTCGATATGGAGCCGCAGCGAGTCGACCGCGAGCACCGCGGCCCTGCCGAGCTGGGCTAGCAGATTGGTCTCTTCGGCCGTGAGTGTCGCCAGCCGGACCGCGATGCACACGAGTGGTGTGCCGCTGCGCGAGCGATACACCACAGCGCTGGAGTTCGCGGGGTCCTCGGATGCGTGTGGCGCGGGGAGCCGCCACGGCATCCCGAAGGGGGTGACGCCGGGACTGGTGAGCTGTAACGCGCTCAACTCCTCAAGGAGCTCTGCGGGGGCCTCATCCCCGGTCGGCACGTTATCGAGTGGGTCAGCCACCAGCGCCCGCCGCAGCGTGCCATCAGGCTCACCGACCAGCGCGACGGCTGGCGCGCCGAGCACGCTGGCTGTTCCGGCGGCGATCGCGGAGGTCAGCTCTGTGATGCTTGTCGCACTGTTCATCGCCAGCGTCACCGTGCTGAGCTTGGTCAGCTGGTCAGCGAGCCGCTCCGCTGCGGCGCGCGCCCGGTAGTAGCGAAGCAGCGAGGTCACTGTGGCCAGCAGCTCATCCGGCTCGACCGGCTCGGTGAGGTAGGCGTCAGCCCCGCGCGTCAGCCCCTGGGCTCGGTCGGCGCCGCGAATAGCGGTGGCGGAAAGGTGGATCACTGGTTGCGCCAGCGCGGGGTCGTTCTTGATCCGCTGGCAGACATCGAAGCCGCTCATGTCGGGTAGCCCCACGTCGAGCAGGACGAGGTCCACCTCGGTGGCGGCCAGGATGGCAAGGGCCTCGGCCCCGGTTCCAGCCTCGATGACGCGGTGGCCGCGACGGCGCAGCCAGCTGCCCGAGATGTAGCGGCTGGCCGTCGTATCATCGACAACCAAAATGGTGGCGCGCTCCTCTTCGGCTGGTCTCTGCTCAGCGCGATGGCTGATGGCATTCACGGCGCCTCCTGGGACAAGCGGGTGGCCACCGCCACAGCGGACAGCAGTAGCGCGCCCGAGAGGCTCGACTTCGCCAGCACACTTGCCGTGGTGCTGATCGCGGCGTGCTCGTCGGGGCTCAGCTCGGCCGAGGTCACCACCACCACAGCCACCGTTCGCAAACGCGGGTCTTGGCGCATCTCGGCCAGCACCGCCCGGCCCTCTGGTGGCGGGATGCTCAGGTCAAGCAGCACCAGGTCCGGGTGCCCGGCCCGCATCATCCGCAACGCGTCCTGCCCGTCGCCCGCCTCAGCGATGTGATCGGCGTGCGCGGCCAGCGTGCTCCGCAGCACTGTCCGGAAGGCCGGGTCGTCATCGACGATGAGCACGGAACCGAACCGGTCCGGTGCCCTTTCGTCGCGATCAGCGCGGATCAGCGGTAGCCGCAGCGTCACTTCGGTGCCGCGCCCGGGTTCGCTGTCCAGGTGCAGCGAACCGCCGAGGATGCCGGTGAGCCGCCGTGCGTGGGGCAGGCCGAGACCCGTTCCGCGGGCGTGGGCCTGCAACCGTCCTGGCACCTGGTGGAATTCCTCGAACACTCGCTGCTGATGCTCCGGCGGGATTCCGATGCCGGTATCGGTCACCGTGATCTCCAGGCACTCCGCTGCCGGGATGGCACGGACACGGCAGCGCACCTCGCCGCGCTCGGTGAACTTCAGCCCGTTGCTGATCAGGTTGCGCAGGATCTGGCCGAGCAGCGCGGGGTCGGTGACCAGCGACGTGATGCCCACCGGGTCCTCGATGGCCAGCACCACATCCGGCGAGGGCACGAGCGGGCGCAGGGTGGATCTCAGCCCCTCGAAGAGGGCTCGTAAGTCGACCGGTTCCAGATGCGCCTCGATACGGCCTGACTCGGCCTTGGCCACATCAAGCAGTTCGTTGACCTGGGTCAGCAGCAGCGTCGCGGATTTCTCGATGAGCTGGATCTGATGACGCTGCTCGTCGGTGAGCGGGTCTGAGCCGGGATCGAGCAGCAGCCGGGACAGACCGACCACCGCGTTGATCGGCGTGCGCAGCTCGTGGCTGACGTTGCGCCAGAATCGGGTCTTGCTTTCACTCGCCTCGCGCAGTTCCTTCGATCTCTCGTCGAGCTCGGCGTAGAGCGCGACAACGCCCCGGTTGGTTTGTTCCAGCTCGTCGGAGAGCTCGGTGTGCAGGGCCAGCACGCCGCGGTTGGTCTCCTCCAGCTCGGCGTTGACCCGCAGCAGATCCTCCTGACGGGCCCGCAGGGTCTCCAAGGCCTCCAGCAGTTCTTGATTCTGATGGCGCATCTCGTCAAAGGCGCTCACGGGGGCCGCTGTCCGGCAGGCATACCGCACCTGCGCTACCCGCGCCGCGGTCGGCGGTGGTGCGCCCGCCGGCAGCCGCTTGGTCAGTGCCACCGAACCGCCGTCAGCGCTCCACCCGACGTCGCAGGTGTCGGTGAGCCGGGCCGCGGCGGTCACCCCCTCCAGCGTGGCCAGTTCCGCTGCGGAGGACACCCCGGGCAACGGCCCCGCCCAGCTCGCATTCATGAGCAGCATCGGCGTCACATCGCCAATCAGGGACCACGTCACCGTCGCTGGGTGCTTGAGTGTCGTCAGCTCGCGGCCGAGCTCGCTCAGCGCGGTGGCCACCCGGACCTGGTCCTGATTCTCCAGACCGACGAGGGCGGCCACCTGGCGTCCCCGCTGGCGAATCAGGAACACATCCTGCTCGCTCACCAGCGTCAGCGTCAGCACCTCACCCTGTTTGACGTCGCTCATCGGCTGGCCTTCGCCGCCAGCACGCAGGCGTCGTCACGGCGGATACCGGCATCCCGCAGTACCGTCGCCGCGATCACCAGCGGGGGATTCGCGACGAGATCGTCGAGCGTCTCAACGCTCCACCGCGAGCTCACCCCATCAGAGTGCAGGACCACCACCGAGCCCGCTGGGAGCGCGTAGTCGAAAGGCCGCACTATCGGCTCACGGTACCCGGCGATGCCGCCGATAGATATCAGGCCACGTTTCTCCCGGGCGCTGACCAGGGCGCCGGCGATGTTGCCGATCCCGACGAAGCGGAGCCGCTGGGCGGGCGGGTCGAGCTCGGCGATGGCGACCGCGCTCCCGCGGGTTCCAGCCAGGGCCCGGTGGATCCGCAGTATGGCGGCCTCGGGTGGTGAGACCGGCTGGGTGCTATCGGTGAATGCCCGCACTGCCTGCTCCGCCGCAGCCGCGGCCAGCGGCCCATGACCGGACCCGTCACACACCATCAGCGAGACCCGGGGTCCGTCGGGACGTACCGCGTACGCATCACCGCAGAGGGTCTCCCCGGTCATCGCCCGGGTGATGCCAGCCGCCAGCGGCCCGGTGGCGTCGGCTCGCAGGGTGGGCCGGGCCCGCCGGTCCGACTCGAACCTCGCTGTGAGCACAGTGCCCCGGCCCGGCCGTGAGGCGATATCGAGCTGGTCGGCCAGGCGGCTGATCGCGCCGAGCCCGATTCCCAGCGTGCCCGCGGTGGACTGACCGTCCCGGCGGGCTGCGGAGATGTCGGCGATCCCGGGTCCGGTGTCCACCGTGACAACCTCCACGGCCGCCGAGCCGCTGGCGCGGATCGCGCGCAGCAGCAGTGCTCCGCCGCTGGCGTGGATACGCACATTGGTTGCCATCTCGGTGACCGCTAGGCCCACCTCGGCGACCCGGGAGGCTGGCAGGCCGAGCTTCCGGGCCAGCTCCGCTGCGGCACGGCGTGCCGCCCCGGCGCTGCTCGGCTCATCCAGCCGCAGCCAGGCCACGTCCTCGGCGGTGGCGCGACCGCTCATCCCTGCCAAGCCGTCATCGTGTCCACTTCACTACCGTGACCGTGGTGCCCTTGCCCACCTCGGTGTCGATATCGAACTCATCGACCAGTCGCCGGGCGCCGCTCAGCCCGAGTCCGAGGCCGGTGCCGCTGGTCCACCCATCGGTCAGCGCCAGCTCCACGTCCGGGATGCCAGGGCCGGTGTCGGAGAAGGTCGCCCGTACCGCGTGTCGGCCCCCCTTAGTGATCGTCTCCACTCGCACGGTCCCGGCGCCGCCGTAGGTCACGATGTTTCGCGCGAGCTCGCTCGCCGCCGTCACCAGCTTGGTCTGGTCGACCAGCGACAACCGGACGGCCTTGGCCCGCGTACGTACCAGCTGCCGGACCCGGACCACATCGTCACCTGTGCGGACAGGCATTGTCTCGACGGACTCAACCCCAGTCATGAAACCGGCGCGGCACGCGTGAGCGGCTGCTCGCCGTCTCCGCCGGGGAGCTCGTCAGTGTCATCGCGCAACCCGCGCCGGGCCGCCAGCCGGTTCAGGATCGCCAGGCCCTTGTCCAGATCGAGCGCGGTGCGCACGCCGTCGAGCGACAACCCGAGCTCCACAAGCGTGATGGCCACCGCCGGCCGCATGCCCGCCACGACGGTCTCCGCGTCGAGGATCCGGGACAGCGCGGCGATGGACGCGAACATCCGGCCGATGAATGAGTCGACGATCTCCACCGCGGAGATATCGATCAGTACTCCGCTCGCCCCGCTCGCCACGATGCGTTCCGCCAGGTCCTCCTGCAGCGCGAGCACGGTGTCGTCCCGCAGATCAATCTGGATAGAGACCAGCAGCGCGTCACCGAACCGCAGGATCGGTACCCGTTCCATCAGGTGTTCCGCTGGTGTGCCCGCACGACATCGACACCACTGCCGCGCAGCGCATGCAGCAGGGCATCGGCCAGCGTCGCCTTCGTCGTAATATCACCGAACTCGATCCCGAGGGCCACGATGGTTTGCGCGATCTGCGGGCGGATTCCGGATATCGTGCACTCGGCACCCATCAGCCGTGCCGCGACCACCGTCTTGAGCAGGTGCTGGGCGACTTCGGTGTCCACCGCCGGAACACCGGTGATGTCGATGATCGCGTGTTCGGACCCGGTGTCCACCAGCCTCTGCAGGAGCTTCTCCATGACGACCTGGGTGCGGGCCGAGTCCAGGGTGCCGATCAGCGGCACCGCGACCACGCCGTCCCACAGCTTGACCACTGGCGTGGTGAGCTCCAGCAGCTGCTCGGCCTGCTCGGTGATCACCTGTTCCCGCGCCCGGGCGAACGCCTCGAAGGTGTACAGCCCGAGCGCATCGAGCCACCGCGAGATCGCGAGCACCGTGCTGCGCGGCCCCCCGGCCTCGTCAGCGACCTCGAAAAGCGTCTCCTTGAGGCTGAACACACTAGAGGCGGTTTCCGTCGGCGTGAAGCCGCGCCGAGCCCAGTCCCTGGACATCTCAGCCAGCAAGGCCCTGGGCCCCGCGTAAGCCTCTGACCGGATGTCTAGATCACCCTTATCCAGGGCATCGGTCAGTGTGGAGAGCAGTTCGCCGAACGCCGCCTCGAGCTCCGCTGGGGTAACCCGGCCCTGCAACGCCGCCGCTGCCGTCGTCACCCACCGCCGCAGCACCGCTGGTGCATCACCCGCTACCAGCTCCAGAACGCGCCGACCGTCATCGTTCCCCGTCATGCCGCCCTCCAGCTCGATCTGCTCGGCACAGTAGTAGTCCACCGGAGTGTTTCCACAATCAGGCTGGCGTGAGGGGCCGCCTGGAACCCCGTCCTTCCGCTGGTAGTTGATCTGGTAGTCGATACTGATGCTGCCTTGCCCGGTAGTACGAGGTCGGATATGACGAGTGGCGACATGAACGGCTGGCGATGATTCCGCGCGACCCGGTGCCTGGTGATCCGGTCGCGGGTTCGGCGGGAGCATCGGACCCGCTGTTCACCGGCGGTGGGCAACTCGGCCAGGTGATGGCCGGGTGGGACTGGGCCGCGACACCGCTGGGTCCCTCCCAGAGCTGGCCCGCCAGCCTCCGCAGCGTCGTGCGGATCCTGCTCACCTCACGGTTCTCGATGTGGATGGGGTGGGGCCCGGAGCTGACCTTCTTCTACAACGACGCCTACTGGAGCGACACGTTGCGGGCGAAGCATCCATGGGCGCTGGGCCGGCCTGCCCGCGAGGTGTGGGCGGAGATCTGGGAGGACATCGGGCCCCGGCTCGAGTCGGTCGTGAACTCCGGGGTGGCCACCTGGGATGAGGACCTGCTGCTGTTCCTGGAGCGCAGCGGCTACCCGGAGGAGACCTACCACACGTTCTCCTACAGCCCGCTTCTCGGCGCGGACGCCGAGAACGCCACCGTGGCGGGGATCCTCTGCGTGGTCACCGAGGGTACCGACCGGGTCCTGGGCGAGCGCCGGATGGCGACATTGCGGGACCTGGGCCTGGAACTGGCCGCGAGCCATGCCGCGGATGATGTCTGCGCCGCGGTGCGCGAGCAGATCGGCCGCAATGGCCGAGACCTGCCCTTCACCCTGACCTACCTCTTCGAGAGTGACGAGCGCGCCCGCCTGGCCGTCACGACCGGGATCACCGGTGGTCACCCCGCCGCTCCGGAGCTGATCGACCTGGCGGGCCAGGAGGTCGTCTGGCCGGTCTGTGAGCTTCTCGCCGGTGACACCGTGGTGATCGACGATCTCGCGAGGCGTTTCGGGCGGCTGCCGACGGGTGACTGGCCGCAGCCCCCCACCCGCGCCGTGGGTGTTCCGCTGGCCCGGCGGGGCCAGGCCCGCCCGGCTGGGTTCTTCATCGCCGCGCTCAACCCGTATCGCCCGTTCGACGACCGCTACCGGGGCTTCGTGGACCTGCTGGCCGGTCAGATCGCGGCCGGCCTGGCCAGCGCCGACGCCTATGAGGCCGAGCACCAGCGGGCGGCGGCGCTGGCCGAGCTGGACCGGGCCAAGACGGAGTTCTTCAGCAACGTCAGCCACGAGTTCCGCACACCCCTGACGCTGATCGCCGGACCGGCGCAGGACAGCCTCGCCGACGAGGCGGAGCCACTGCCGCCAGGCCAGCGCGGCCGAATGGAGATCATCCACCGGAACGTCGGCCGGTTGCGCCGCCTGGTCAACGACCTGCTCGACGTGGCCAGGATCGAGGGCGGGCGGCTGGTGGCCGAGACCGTGGCCGTCGACCTGGCCGGCCTGACCCGGGATATCGCCACCTCGTTCGCGCCCGCGGTGGCGCGTGCCGGGCTGCGTTTCGACATTGACTGCCCGCCACTGGCCCGGAACACCCATGTGGACCCGGGCCAGTGGGAGAAAATCGTGCTGAACCTGCTGTCCAACGCGGTGAAGTTCACCCTCGCCGGCCGGATCCGGTTGTCCCTGCGCGGTGGCCCGGAGCTGGTCGAGCTGACCGTCGAGGACACCGGGGTGGGGATAGCCCCGGATGAGCTTCCTCTGGTATTCCAGCGGTTCCACCGGGTTTCCGGCACCGTCAGCCGCTCCCACGAAGGGACCGGGATCGGCCTGGCCCTGGTGCATGAGCTTGCCCGGCTGCACGGTGGCGAGGTCAGCGTGCGCAGCGCCCTCGGGTCCGGGTCCACCTTCACCGTCCGGATCCCGTACGGGACCAGCGCCACCAGCGTCACCGCGGCGCGGCGGGACTCATTGGTTGGGGTGTACCTGGAGGAGGCCCTGCAATGGGGCGCCGACACCGGCGTCGCCAGCTCCCCGCCAGTGCGCGGGCCAGCCGCGGCCACCGTGCTTGTGGTTGATGACAATCCTGATTTGCGCCGCTACATCGCCGGCCTGCTCGCGCCGTTCTGGCGGGTTGTCGTGGTGGGCGATGGCAAGGCCGCCTTGGCGGCGATCCGCGATGAGGCCCCGGACCTGGTCCTCACTGACGTGATGATGCCCAACCTGGACGGTTTCGGCTTGCTGCGGGCCCTGCGTGAGGACCCGGAGACCGCGACCATCCCGGTGGTGTTCCTCTCTGCCCGGGCCGGCGAGGAGTCCGCCATCGAGGGCCTTGATGCCGGGGCTGATGATTACCTGGTCAAACCGTTCTCCGCGGCCGAGTTGCTGGCCCGGGTCCGGGCCAACCTGGAGCTGGCCGGATTGCGTAACCACGAGGCGGCCTGGCGCAAGGCGCTGCTGGAGTCGCTGCGGGACGCCGTCGTGGTCACCGACTCCGCGGGCACCGTCCTGGATGCCAACGCCGCCTTCGAGAGCATCCTGGGGTTCGAGCGCGCTATCCGATACCAGCCGCCCTACCCTTGGTGGCCCGATCCGGTGTCCGACCCAGAAGAGTTCCGCCACGCCGAGGAGCTGATGGCGGCGTTGCTGCGTGGCGAGGAATCTCGCTTCCTCGGGCCGTACCGCCACCGTGACGGCCATCGCGTATACCTCGAAGGCTGGGTCACCTCGGTGTTCGACGGTGACCAGCGGCGGCTGGTCGGTATCTTCCGCGACGTCACCGCCGAACTCGCCGCGATCGCCCGCCAGCGGGCGCTGGCCAGCTTCGGGATGCGGCTGGCCGAGGCCAGCGACGTTCACCAGGTCTGTGAGGCCGGTCTGGCCGAGCTGGGTGCTGTCTTCGGCGCCCGGTCTGTGCTGCTAGCGACCGAACAGGCCGGCCAGCTCAGTGTGTCGGATGGTTCCTGGGAGTCGCTGGAGGAGGTGGTTCGATCCGCGTTGCTGGCGCTCCGCGAGGATCGGCGCTGCCTGGTTGAGCTGCCCTGGGTCGTTGACCTGCCTGGGGCGCCGGCGAGCAGGCCTGGCGTGCCTCGGCTCCGCGGGATCTGCGCCGCTGTCCCGTCCGCCGGGACCTTCCGGGGTATCTGGCTCGACCTCGACCCGCCGCGGGAGTTCAGCACCGAGGATCGGGCGCTGTTGATATTGCTGTGCGGCTACTTCGGTCAGGCGCTGGAGCGCGCTCAGCTTTTCGACGAGCAGCGCACCGTGGCCAGCGCCTTGCAGCAGTCGATCCTCGGCCCCACCGAGACACCCGGCAACGTCGCCGTCCGTTACGTCCCCAGCGTGGCACCCCTTGAGGTCGGCGGCGACTGGTACGACGTGGTCCCCCTGCCCGGTGCCCGGCTCGGGCTCGTCGTCGGCGACTGCGTCGGCCAGGGCTTGGGCGCGGCCACGGTGATGGGTCAGCTCCGCAGCGCCTGCCGCGCCTTGCTGCTGGAGCTCCCTGGCCCCCGCGAGGTGCTCAACGCGCTCGACCGCTTCGCGGCGCGCATCCCCGGCGCCCGCTGCACCACGGTGTTCTGTGCTGTCGTCGCCACCACCGACGGCACCCTGCGTTTCTGCAGCGCGGGTCACGTCCCCGGGATCGTCACACACCCCGATGGCCAGCTGGAGATCCTCGACGGTGCCCGTTCGGTCCCGCTGGCGGTACTCGACGAGGCGCATCGGAGCGAAGCTGAGACCGTGCTGCGTCCCGGCTCGACCCTGCTGCTGTGCACCGACGGGCTGTTCGAGCGGCGCCGGGAGAGCCTCGACGTCGGCCTGGCCCGCCTGCGATCCGCGCTCACCGCGGCAGGGGCGTACAG
The DNA here is from genome assembly GCA_035712045.1 of Pseudonocardiaceae bacterium. Taxonomy (GTDB): domain Bacteria; phylum Actinomycetota; class Actinomycetes; order Mycobacteriales; family Pseudonocardiaceae. Next base: position 620 of record DASTBN010000227.1, on the reverse strand, counting down.
CGAGCAACGCCTCGCCGACCATCTGCTGGACCGCCAGCTCGCTGACGGTCACCACGACGACGTCGCCCTCGTCCTCTACCGCCAGCCCAACCCGGCGCCCGCCCCGTTCACCGCCACGGTGCCCGCCGAGGCGTCCCAGCTGGCCGCGCTGCGCCGGTCCCTGGCCAGCTGGCTCACCGCCGCTGGTGTCGACTCCTCGACCGCTGCGACGATCCTCATCGCCAGCGGTGAGGCGTGCGCCAACGCCATCGAGCATGCCTGCCAGTTCGACCCGTCCCGCACCTTCCAGATCACCGCCGCCTGCCGGGACGGCACCATCGAGGTGGTGGTGCGCGACACTGGCCAATGGATTCCGTTCCGTCCGGCGCCGCACAATCCGCGAGGCCGCGGTATTCAGATTATGAACGGCTTGATGGATACCGTCACCATCGAGCGCACCGAGGGTGGCACTGCCGTCCGGCTCACCAAGAGGCTGACGTGATGGATACTGACCTGGGTATCAACGCCGATACCACCCCTGAGGGCGCCGCACTGCTCACCGTCACCGGCGAGATCGACATGCGCACCGCGCCCCAGTTCCGCCAAGCCCTCATCCAAGCCGCCACCAGCCACCCCCGGTT
>DASTBN010000226.1:0-2141 GCA_035712045.1 Pseudonocardiaceae bacterium | reverse complement strand
AGCCACCCCCATCGCGGAAGGCCGCTGAGCCGGATCGGGATGCATCATCGGCACCAGCAGATCACCGAGCAGGCCCGCCCGCTGCGGCGGCGCCAAGACGTGGTCGCCAGCCGGGAACGGGTCACGTCCTTCCACCGCGCTGTAGAGCATCGCGCCCAGCGCGAAGATGTCCGACGCGGACGAGGGCGGCGCGCCCCAGGCCATTTCGGGCGCCAGGTGAGCTGGTACCCCGGCACGCGGATTCCGCGGGATCAGCACAGTGGTGGCGAACCCGCTCACCACGGCCCGGCCATCCGCAGCGATCCCGACAACCCCGGCGCTCAGGTTCCGGTGCACCACCCCGGCTCCGTGCGCTGCCACCAGTCCGTCGGCCACATCAGCGCCCCACCGGGCCACCTCCGCTGGCCCGAGGGTGCCACGCCGCCTGAGCTCACCAGCCATCGTCACATCTGGCGCCAGCTCGGAGACCACCCACAGATCACCATGGCCGGGCACCACGCCGATCGGCCGGGCGAGGCGGTCATGCCGCAGCCCGCTGAGAACCCGGATCTCCCGGGCGATTTCCTGACGCACCCGCACCAGCTCCGCGTCCTCAAGGCCGGACACCGGCACCCGGGTGATCACCACTTGCTGGCCGGACCATTGGTCCACGGCGTGCCAGCTCAGACCAGTGACAGATCCAGGTAGCGGCTCAGCCAGCGAGTAACGATCCGCGATGACGTGCTGGGCGTCCACGCTTCAGATCATCACAGCAGCCGTCCGGGACCCCTCCCGAAATGTGTTCAGCCCAGCAGCCGCAGATCCGGCGGCACCAGCGTGGTGGACAGCAACAGCTCATGGATCAGGTTGTGGTTGAGCGCGTTACCGACCGGTTCGCCGACCTCGTCCCGGGTCAGGCCAGGAACCTCGCGTTTCACCAGCCGGGCTCGCACGGCGGAGACGATGTGCTCGGCGCCTTTCGGCGTCAATCCGAACGTCGGCGCCAGATGCGCCACGTCCGCGGCGACATTGCTCCAGGACAGCGGCTGCGGATACGCCTCGTGACGCAGGTAGCGCTGGCTCAGCGCTATCAGCACCAGGCGTTCCCGGTCCGAGAGCTCCCAGATCTTGGTCTCCGTGGTGCAATCCCCGGACCCCGCGCCGGGCGGGCCAGCGGGCACCCGTCCCGCGACCCGGACCTCCAGCAGATGCTCCCGGTCGCGCCGGGACCCGATGAACAGCGGGGTGTACGCCTCCGGCAGCGGTTCCTCATGACCGCTGAGCAGCAGCTGAGAGCCGGGCAGGCGGATCGGCAGCTTTCCGGTGTTCCGCACCGTCCAGCGCCAGCCATCGTGCTGAATCTGCCCGTGCGCGCGGCTCACCTTGCCGTCACCAGCCCCGACGCAGACGTGCACCTCGGGTTCATTACGGCCGAAGATCACGGTGAATTTCGCGGTGGGCGCCACACAGATCCCGCCTCGTTCCCCCAGCGCGAACAATGTGCCCGCTTCCACCGGCGGCAGGCCCCGGGCCAGGCTCCCCGTCTCAGCAGGCAAGAACTGAACCCCGCTGGCAGGAAATTGGATGGGCTGCATCATAGGGCAATCCTCCCCGATACCCGACGATGGTGGTTATGCGGTAGGCCCGATAGGGGGCAGTTTGGCTGCGGCGGCCTCAGCGAGCGCCCAGGCCGAGCGGCAGGCCGCGCCGGTGGAGCGCCGGGCGCCGAGGGACACGGAAACCTGTAGCTGCTCGGCCCGGGGTTCCCCCGAAGACCCGGTAAAACCGCGCTGGACCAGATCGACCTCGCAACTGCCCGGGTCGTCCGCGTCACCGGGGACGACCCGCGCTGGCCGGCCGCCGATCCGGGCCGGCAGGCCAGAGACCGGCACGCCCCGGAACACCGCGGCCATCACCCAGGGACTGGAGGCGAGAGCGCGATCGTCACCCCAGGTGCACATCCACCCGGCGAAGCCGGGCCGCTGCCGGGACACCTCCAGATCAGGGACCCGCCTCAGCGCGGCCTGATCAAGCAGCGAGCAGGTGTTGAGTCCAGTCAGCCCCTCTGGTTGCGCACCCAGGTCACGGCGCGGCAGGTAACCGCTGGACAGGGCTTTGAGGGCAGTCCGTGTGCCGGCGTCAGCGACCGCGCACACATCGGT
>DASTBN010000225.1:0-5469 GCA_035712045.1 Pseudonocardiaceae bacterium | reverse complement strand
TACCAGGACTGATGCCATGGAGATGAGCGAGACGGGGGTGAGCCGGCGGGCCGTGCTGGCCGCCGGTGTGCTGCTGGCCGCCGGGGGTTGCGCGAGGCGCCCGCATCGCGGGCCCACCGCGGAGCTGGTGTGGCTCACCGGCGGAATCTCCACCGCCGACCAGAGCCCCGCCGAGGACATCGCGAAGCGATGGAACACACAGCACCCGCTCGGACCGGCAGTGCGGGTGGAGCCGCTGCCGCAGACCGCCGATGAGCAGCGTCAGGTACTCGCGCTGGAGCTGAACGCGGGCCTGCGGAACTTCGACATCTTCGACCTCGACGTGGTCTGGACCGCAGAGTTCGCCCAGCACGGGTGGCTGGCGGACTTGCAGGATCTGCGCCCGGACATCGAGCCGCTCTCGCTGCGGGAATCGATGCGCTCGGCCGAGTGGGATGGCACGCTGTGGGCCGCGCCTTATGCCGCCGACATGGGCATTCTCTACTACCGATCGGATCTGGTGGACAAACCGCCGGTCACCTGGGATGAGCTCATCGTGGTCGGCCGGCGGGTTGGCGAGCAGAACGGCATCGCGCCCTTCGTCGCCGACGGCAAGCAGTACGAGGGACTCGTGGTCCAGTACCTGGAGTACCTCTGGGGCCGTGGTGGTGAGGTTTTCGGCCAGAATGGCCACGTGCTGGCCGGCGAGGCGGCGGTGAAAGCCGCCGAGTTCATGCGTGACGCGTTCCGGGAGGGTGTCTACGCACCCGGCTTCAACACGATGGACGTTGAGGAGGCACGCAAGACATTCCAATCCGGTGATGCTGCCTTCATGCGCTCGTGGCCCTACGCTTACCAGCCGATGAATGCCACAGACCCCACCAGCCTGGTGACCGGGAAGGTCGGCATCGCGCCGCTGCCCGCGTTCCCCGGTCATCAGCCGGTCTCCGCGCTGGGCGGTCATCATCTCGCCGTGAGCCCGTTCTCGCGTGACATCGCCGCGGCGAAGGATTTCGTCAAGTTCGTCGCGACATCCCGGGACGTGCAGCTGGGGCTGGCCCAGCGGCATTCGCGGCCACCGACGCTCGCCTCGGCGTACGACGATCTGGCGGATGATCGGATGATGAGGTTGCTGAAAAAGGTGCTGCCGACGGTCAAAGCGCGGCCGGTCACGCCAGACTGGAACACTATCAGCATAGAAATGCAACAACAAATCTTCGCCGCTTACACCGGCGAAACCGAGCCGAAAGCGGCCGTCAGGACACTCCAGGACTTCCTCGGCGCCACGGCTATGGGAGGCTGACCCGATGTTCAGCCAGTTCTGCCGCCGGTGCGCCGAGCCGGTGAGCCCGCAGGACCGGTTCTGCGAGCGCTGCGGGGCGGTGGTGGTGACACTGGCGCGGGACCGCGTCGAGATCGACCTCGGGGTGGTCGCCGGTATCAGCGATCGGGGCGTCCGCCGCCGCCGGAACGAGGACGCGCTCGCGCTGCGGGACCTCGGCCCCGGTCCCGAGGGCAGCGAAGGGCCGCCGCCCCGGGCCGCCGCAGTGGCGGTCGTCTGCGATGGGGTGTCGTCCTCAGCGCGTCCCGACGAGGCCTCCGAGACCGCAGCCGAGGTCGCCGCGGGGACACTGGTGGCCGCGCTGCGCGGTGCCAGCAGCCCGGTGACCGCGACCCGGGAGGCCATCCAGGCGGCGGACCGGGCGGTGGCCGAACTCGCCGCGTCCAGCGGCGCCAGTCCGCGCGCGCCACGCTCAGCGGCACCGGCGTGCACATTCGTCTCCGCGGTCGTCACCGGTGAGACCGTCACCGTCGGCTGGGTGGGGGACAGCCGGGCCTACTGGATCCCGCGGGCCCACACCGGATCGCCGCCAGCCCGGCTCACCAGTGATGACTCCTGGCTCGCGAAAGTCGTCTCAGCTGGGACGATGACCCAGGCTCAAGCGGCCGCCGACTGGCGGGCGCATGCCATCACCGCATGGCTGGGCGAGGACGCCAGCCAGGTCGATCCGCATGTCATCACCATCGAACCGGGAGGGCCGGGGGTGGTGGTGGTGTGCACCGATGGGCTGTGGAACTACCTCGACACCGTGGATGAGCTCACCGCCGCACTCCCGGCGACGGCGTTCGATGCCCCGCTCGACGCGGCCCGCGGGCTCGTCGAGATCGCCCTGCGCCGCGGCGGTCACGACAACATCACCGTGGCGGTGCTCCCCGTCGGCGTCCCCCGGTAGGCGCGTATCGAGCCATGATCACCCTTTATGTGCCAGGAACGACAAGATTTGTCACTTCTGCCACACAAACGATGATCATGGTTGTCCCGGGTCGTACCATCGGGGCGATGGCGCAGCACCGGGTGCGGGTCGGCGGGCCGTATTTCGAGGATCTGGCGCATGGGCAGGTCTTCGACGATGCCCCGGGCCTGACGCTGACGCCGGGTCACGCGGCGATCTACCAAGCGCTCTCGGGCGACCGGCTGCGTTTGCCACTGGACCATCAGCTGTCGGCGGAGGTCACCGGCCGTGCTGAGCCGCTGGCCCATCCCACCCTGGTCTGCCACGTCGCGATCGGGCAGACCACGGCACCCTCGCAACGGGTCCGCGGCAACCTGTTCTACCGGGGCCTGCGGCTCCTGCGCCCGGTGCACCTGGGGGACACCCTTCGTACCCGCACCGAGATCGTCGCGCTGCGCCAGAACCGCCCGAAACCGGGGCGCCCAGCAACTGGGCTCGCCGTGCTCCGGGTTCAGGTCAGCAACCAAAGCCAGGAACCCGTGCTCGACTACTGGCGCTGCCCGATGATCCCGCTGCGCGACCCGGGCGCGAACACGGGCCATGCCGACAATTTCGACGACATCTCCGCCGATGCCGAGCCCGCGGAGGACCTGCCCTGGGGCTGGCGGCTCGAGGAGTTCCGGCCTACTGAGGCCGAGCCCGGCACGATCTACGACATCGAGGTGCGTGACACCGTGACCGGGGCCCCTGAGCTGGCCAGAGCCACCCTCAACCTGGCGGCCGCGCACACCGATCCCGGCGCGTCGGCCTACGGGCGCCGCCTGGTCTACGGCGGGCACACCATCTCGATCGCCGGGGCGCACGCGACCCGGGCGCTGCCGCACCTGGTGACGATCGTGGCCTGGCGCAGCTGCGATCACACCGGCCCGGTGTTCGAGGGCGACGTGCTGCGCACCGAGCTGCATGTCGAGGCCGTCCACCAGCGCGACGGCTACCAGCTGATCGACTTGCGGGCGATGGTGCACGGCTGCCCGGCGGCGGACGCGGGTGATCCGGCGGCGCCGGAGAAACCAGTGCTCGACTGGCGCTTCGTCGCGCTCGCACGGTGAACGGGGCGCCGACGATGAGCGGGATTCTGGCGGGAATGCGGGTGGTGGAGGGCTCGGCATTCGTAGCGGCCCCGCTCGGCGGGATGACCCTGGCCCAGCTGGGCGCGGACGTGATCCGCTTCGACCCGATCGGTGGCGGCCTCGACGCCCGGCGCTGGCCGATCACCGCCGAGGGCAAGAGCCTGTTCTGGGCGGGCCTGAACAAGGGCAAACGCTCGATCGCGGTTGACATGCGCTCGGGGCGGGGCAGGGAGCTGCTCACCGGGCTGATCACCGCGCCCGGCGATGAGGCGGGGCTGTTCCTGACCAATTTCCCCGCCGCGGGCTGGCTGGACTATACCCGGCTCGCGACCCGCCGCCCGGACTTGATCATGATCAATATCGTCGGCAACCCGGACGGATCCTCCGCCGTCGACTACACCGTCAATCCGGCCACCGGCTTCACCTGGGTCACCGGCCCCAGCGAGGTGTCCACGCCGGTCAACCATCTGCTCCCGGCGTGGGACCTGATCACCGGCACACTGGCCGCGACCGGCCTGCTGGCCGCCGAGCGCAAACGGCGGATCGAGGGCACTGGCCAGTTCGTCCGGCTCGCCCTCGCCGATGTGGCCCTGGCCACGGTCGGGCACCTCGGCAACATCGCCGAAGCGCAGATCAACAAGACCGAGCGGCCCCGGCATGGCAACTACCTCTACGGGGCATTCGGCCGGGACTTCGCCACCAAGGACGGCAAGCGGGTCATGGTGGTCGGCCTGACGACCCGCCAGTGGCGCAACCTGGTGACCGCGGTCGGGATCGCCGAGGCCTGCGGCCAGGTCGAGAAGCTGCTGGGGGTCGACCTGGCCAAAGAGGGTGACCGGTTCGCCGCGCGCCACGTGATCAGCGCGCTCATCGAGCCGTGGGTGGGCAGCCGCACGCTCTCCGAGGTCCGCGGCGTCTTCGACGCGCACGACGTGTGCTGGGGTCCGTATCAGACCTTCGCCGAGCTGGTCAGCCGTGATCCGCGCTGCTCGGCCGCCAACCCGATGTTCACCGAGGTGGACCAGCCCGGTATCGGAACCTATCTGATGCCCGGCTCGCCCTTCGAGTTCTCCGCGGATGAGCGGGTACCACCTTTACCCGCGCCCCAGCTCGGCCAGCACACCGACGAAATCCTCGCCGGAGTCCTCGGCCTGTCCGGTTCGGAGATCGGACGCCTGCATGACGAGGGTATCGTGGCCGGTGTCGCGGAGGACTGACCGATGTTCGTATTCTTCTCGAACCGATTGGGCTGTCTGGGCTCATTGCTGGTATCGGCCGCGCTCACCATCCTGCTGATCCTGATCTTCACTCGGTGAGGTTGATCACGCGCTGGGTGGCAATCCCTTGTAGGGCGTCTTTCCATCCACTGGCTCGCTGTTCGACTCACTCCGTTCGCCCAGGGGGCGGAGCGTCCTCCTGTGAAATCCATGTGCGGGCGCATACCGGGCACTTACCGTCTGGTGACCCTGATCGCGGTACTGGCCGTCATCGTGGGGATGCAGGTGGCCCTGACGCCGAGTGCCAGCGCGGCTGACTTCGTCCCGGTCAGCGGTTCCGGGTCGACCTGGGCCTCCAACGCGCTGGATCAATGGCGGCGCGTTGCCGCCACCCAGCTCGGTATCACGGTGAATTACTCGGCGAACGGCTCCACCAGCGGGCGCAACGACTTCCGGTTCGGCCAGGTCGACTTCGCGGTCTCGGAGATTCCCTACGGCCTCACCGACGCCGGGGTGACCGAGCCGACACCGGACCGGAAGTTCGCGTACATGCCGATCGTCGCGGGTGGCACGTCGCTCATGTACAACCTCAAGATCGGCGACAAGCGGGTAACGAACTTGCGGCTGTCCGGCGAGACCATCACCAAGATCTTCACCCAGCAGATCACCACCTGGTCCGATCCGGCGATCAAGGCCGACAACCCGGGGCTGAGCCTGCCGGCCCGCAAGATCGTGCCCGTGGTGCGCTCGGACGGCTCGGATACCACCGCGCAGTTCACCGCCTGGATGGCCAGCCAATACGGCACGCTGTGGGACAACTACTGCCACAAGGTCGGCCGGAACGTCACTCCGTGCGGGTTCACGTCGTTCTATCCCCCCGGCGATGGCATGGTCAGCAAGCCTGGCTCG